>DATCEZ010000350.1:0-2656 GCA_036509775.1 Acidimicrobiales bacterium | reverse complement strand
GCGATGTAGGGCGGTTCCAGGTGCATATGCGGACGTGAGCCGGCGGGCCAACTCCCCACGTCGAGGACGATGAGCGTGCGAGCCGCATCCACCCAAGGATCTTCGAACCTGGACGTCGGCTGCGCGCACACCCACGTGCGCCAGGTCGGCGGCAGCGGGCCGGGCGGAGGCCACTGCTTCGACCACGTGATGGGGCGCTGGTCGAAATTGTCCCAGAAGGCCATGTGTGGCCGGTCCTCGTCGGGCGCAATGTCCGCCCACGTCGGCAACGCGTCCGGGTCGGGCACATCCGGCGGGTCGACGTCCTCGTGCTCCAGGCCTTCCACCTCGCCCACCGACCAGACCATGGCGTCGAGCACGGGCCGGCCTTCCTGCGACAGGGCGACGCGCTGGGCCAGCACAGTGCGACCAGAGCGCAGTGGCGTCACTTCCAGGTCCACCGGCGCGAAGGATGCCACCGAGAGGTAGTGGCAGAAGAAGCTGGCCGGGCGCGCCAGGTGGCTCTCCGCCCCCGCCGCCCGCAACGCCAACGCCGCGACGTAGCCACCACACGGGCCCCAGATCTCCCAGTCGTCATGCACCATGGCCGTGAAGCGACCGTCGCCTCGGGACTCGACCGCCGTCTGCTGCGCAATGTCACCCACGACCCTGGCTCTCCTCCCAGCGTGCGCGCGCGAGCTCGGTCACCACGATCTCCTCGCCGCGCTGTCCCGTCGTGGTGAGGCAATGGGTGAACCCAAGGTGCTCCATGACGCGGCCGGACGCCACGTTGTCCGGCTCGAAGATACTGACGATGCGCTCGAGGCCACCCGTGGTGAAGCCGAACTGCACCGCGGCGGCGCCGGCTTCGGTGGCCAGCCCGCGACCACGCCATGCGCTAGCCAAGCGCCACCCGACTTCGACGGCAGGAAGGATTTCTGGGAGGAAATGCGGCACGGCGAGCCCAGCCCACCCGATCATGGTTCCACTGGCCCGGTCGAGCACCGCCTCGATGCCGAAGCCGTCGCTCTCGTAGCGCGCCGTCACCCGCTCGAGAAAGCCCGCCGTCTCTTTCTTCGACATGCCCGACCGGAGCGGATACCACCAGAACGACTCCTCGGCGTGAATGACGGCGAGCTCGTCGAGGTCGCTCAGGACGAAAGGGCGGAGGACGAGGCGCGGCGTGGTCAGTGTCGGAATGCCGGGATGGTCCACCGATGCGACGGCCCGATCAACCCAGGGGGAGCCCCGGCGCGTCGGCCAGAGAGGGGTCACGACCCGGCCGGGCGGTCGCCGCGTAGAGCTGGTCCGGCCGGAAGGAACGCACCGCACGGTCGCCTGCTCGCCCACCGACCACCTCGACCCAGACCTCACCGGTCTCCCCGTTGGTGATGTGGGCCACGAACTCCCAGGAGGCCCCGCGCAGCCGTGTCCCGTCCACGTGCACGGGATCGCCCGGCTGCAGCCCGGCCCAACGCTTGTTGCGGCGCAGGTCAGCCACGTTTGAAGGCCAGGACACCGGAGAACATCGCTTCCATTTCTACTTGCTCGGGAGGATGGACCGGCGCGTCACTCCCCCGTCGTATCCTGACCGGATGGCGCTCGATCTCCCGCGGACACTCAGCCCGTCGAAGGTCGTTGCCTTCACCAACTGCCCCCTCGCCTTCCGCTATTCGCAGATTGAGCATCTTCCCGAGCCTCCCTCGCCCCATGCCGTGAAGGGGACCCTGGTGCATGCCGCGCTGGAAGGGCTCTTCTGGCACCACTCCCCTGGAGTCCGGACGCCCGCCGCGGCGCACGCCGAGCTCGCCCGCTGCTGGAACGACCTCCAAGCTGACGAGGAGTACGCGGAACTGGCGCTCGGCCCGGACGAGGCCGACGCCTTCCTCGCCGATGCCGGCACGCTGGTGGACAACTACTTCCGCCTGGAGGACCCCAACCAGGCGCGGGCGGTGGGAATCGAGCTGGGAGTCGAGACGGTGGTGGACGGCATGCGCCTGCGGGGCATCATCGACCGGCTCGATGTGACGCCCGACGGCGATCTGATCGTCGTGGACTACAAGACCGGGCGGGCACCGTCGGAGCGCTTCGAGCGCGGCAGCATGGGTGGGGTCCAGACCTACGCGCTCTTGTGCGAGAGCCTGCTCGGGCGGGCCCCGGCAGAGGTCCGGCTGCTCTACCTGCGCCAGCCCGTGGCCATTTCGTCCGTGCCGTCAGAGCAGACCATCCGCGGCCAGCGCCGACGCGCCGTGGCCGTCTGGTCGGCCATTGAGCGGGCCTGCGACGCCGAGGACTTCCGCCCCCACGTCAGCCCGTTGTGCAACCACTGCCACTTCAAGACGTCCTGCCCCGCTTTCGCCGCGTGAGGAGCCCGCAGTGAGCACCATCGACGAGGCGGTCGACGCCGCCTTCGAACCCCTCCGGGGCCGCCCGGAGATCGACCGCGCCGCAGCGCTCGTCTCCAACCTGGCCGACTACGGGTTCGTCTGGGTCTTGCTGGCCGGGCTCAAGGCACGACGGCGGGGATCGGACCGGCGGCGTGCCGTCGTGGGGCTGGCGGCGGCCGGCTTCTCGTCCCTGCTCGTGAGCCGCGTCGTGAAGGCTGCGGTCGAACGCCAGCGGCCCGAGGACCACCTCGATGTCGGCGTGCGCACCCCGACCAGCAGCAGCTTCCCGA
>DATCEZ010000349.1:0-5118 GCA_036509775.1 Acidimicrobiales bacterium | reverse complement strand
CAACGTGTAGCCCGTGCCGGCCTTGTTGATTGAACAGCCGGTGAAGGCAGCGACACCGGCCGTGGTCGTCGACGTGCAGGTCGACAGGGTCCCGGCCGACGGGTTGGTGCCGATGGCCATGGTGACCGCGTTCGTGTCGGTGGTCACCGTGTTGCCGCCGGCGTCCTGAATGGTCACGGTCGGCTGGGTGCTGAGTGCGGAGCCACCGGTTCCGTTGCCGGGCTCAGTGGTGAAAGCAAGCTGGGACGCAGTCCCGGTTGTCACGTTGAAGGCCGTGCTGGTCACCGCTGGCAGCGGGCCGCCCGTGTTCGTCGCCGTCAGGGTGTACCCGACGCCGGCCGTGTCGACGGAGCAACCCGTGAAGGTTGCGACACCGGCCAGGGTCGTCGCCGTGCACGTGTTGGACAGGCCTGCCCCAGCGGTCCCGGTGCCACCCGTGAGGGTCAAGGTGACCGTGCTGGTATCGGTTGTGTCGACCGCATTCGAGCCGTCTTCGAAGCTCACCGTCGGCTGGGGCGTGAGCGCTCCCCCGCCGGTGCCGGCCCCTGGTTCCACGGTGAAGACCATGTGTGTTGCGGTCGCAGCAGACGCCTGCGTAACGGGCAGGGCCGTCACGGCTGCAACGGTGACGAACGCAGCCAGACCGACCGCGACGCGGCGGAGCGAAATACTCTTCATTGAAAATCTCCCTCATCGGGTGCAAGCCGGCACGTGAGCCGCTCGCACAACCGCCATGAAGAAGATCGGTTCGAGTCTCCGCACAGAACACGCCGCGGCGAACCTTGGATAGCGATGTATCTCTTCGAGCACCATAAGCCTGCGGAGCTGCGAAATGGCCGGTGCTCTTTTGCGCCGGCAGGACGAATTGTCCTTGCATGTGCCTGCTACCGGCCACCGGGCGCACGAAGCCTGCAGACGTAGGGCAACTACTCTGCATGACGCGAGTACTCAAACGGACGCGTGTACTCCCGATGTCGCGAGCTCTTGGTGAGGCCCGCTGAGCTTCTTTAGCGGTTCACGGGGGACATATCGGCGTAGCGATCGCCCTTGGCGGGGGCGACGGCGTTGAGGACGGCGAGATCCTCCTCGGTGAGCTCGACGTCGAGCGCCGCCACGTTCTCCTCCAGATAGGTCCGGCGCTTCGTGCCCGGGATCGGCGCCACGTCACGGCCCGCCGCGTGCACGAAGGCGAGCGCGATCTGCCCCGGCGTGCAGCCCTTGGCCGAGGCCAGCTGGTCGATGACCTCCACAATGGCCACGTTGTCGGCCAGGTTGTCGCCCTGGAAACGGGGCTGGTAGCGGCGGAAGTCGCCCTCGTCCAGATCGTCGAGGGAACGCAGGGCGCCGGTGAGGAAGCCGCGCCCGAGCGGGCTGTAGGGGACGAAGCCGATGCCGAGGGCGCGCAACGTGGGCAGGATCTCCTGCTCGGGATCACGCGACCACACCGAGTACTCGGTCTGCAGGGCGGAGATGGGGTGCACCGCGTGCGCCCGCCGGATGGTGTCCGGCGCGGCCTCCGACAGGCCCAAGAAGCGCACCTTGCCCTCGGTCACGAGCTCGCCCATCGCTCCGATCGTCTCCTCAATCGGGGTGTCGGGGTCGACGCGGTGCTGATAGTAGAGGTCGATGTGGTCGACGCCGAGCCGCTGCAGCGAGCCGTCGCAGGCCTGGCGGACGTACTCAGGGCGGCCGTTGACGGCCCGCTTGGTCGGGTCGTCGGGGTCGCGCACAATGCCGAACTTGGTGGCGATGACCGCCTCGTCGCGGCGCCCGGCCAACGCCTTGCCGAGGAGCACCTCGTTGGTGTGTGGCCCGTACATGTCGGACGTGTCGAAGAAGTCGACCCCGAGGTCGAGCGCCCGGTGGATGGTGGCCGTCGACTCCTCGTCGTCGGTCGGACCGTAGAAGTCAGACATCCCCATGCACCCCAGGCCCTGGCGCGAGACCGTCAGTCCCTGCGTTCCGAGCGCGATCGTTTCGATGGCCATCTGGGCTCCTCTCGTCGTGTCCGCCCGCTTAGTACCCCGGGGGAACCTCCGGTTCCGGACGCGTTCCACCCTAGAGGGATCACCGACTACGAGGTGCGTGCGTGCTCAATCCGCTGGCCCATGGCGGCCAGCTCCTCCAGGCGCAAGGCGTACTCGTCCGAGTCGATGTCGTAGACCCACATGACGAGGGCGTCCTGTCCGGTCACCGGGTAGTAGTTCTTGCGCACGGCGACGGGGGCGAAGCCGAAGCGCCGGTAGAGCGCCTGGGCCGGCTCGTTGTTGGCCGCGACCTCGAGCGAGATGTGCTTGGTCCCGCCGGCGCGCAGCGTGTGAATGCCGTCCACGATCATGGTGGTGGCGACCCCGCTGCGCTGGTAGCTGGGCGCCGTGGCGAGGGTGGTCATGTGCGCCTCGTCATCGACCATCATGAAGCCGATGTAGCCCGCCATTTCGTCGCCGTCCCAGACGGCGCGGTAGAGCCGGCCCTTGCGCAGCGCCAGCTCGGAGTTGAACACCGCGACCGACCACGGCTCGGGGAAGACCTTGGCCTCAATGCGGAGTACGTGACGCAGGTCCCTCCGCTTGAGCTTCTCAATGCGCAGCATCACGTCGCCATCCACCTCAGGCCCTTACAGCCTGGGTGTAGTTACTCACTGCGTCCGCCTCACGCATGTACAGAGGAACGACCGAGGCGGGCTCGACTGGCGGTTCTCCCGCGTCGAGGCGCGCCCGGGTCAGGTCGAGCAGCGCCGCCGGTGGCGGAAAGGCCAGTCCAGGCGCATCTGGGTCCACACCGGGGATCTCTCGCAGGATCTCGGCATAGCGCAACGCACCGTCTCCTACGGCGTGCACCGGCTCGCCGGCGAACGCACCCAGCGCAGCCGCCAGATCTTCGGGAGCGAAGAGGCCGACACCCAATCGCACCTCATGGACGGCCGGCAGCGGTCCGGCCAGGCCGACCTCGTGCACGACCGCGAACACCTCGCCCCGGCGGGCGTCGACGCAGGCCAGCACCAGCCCCCGGAGCCCCGCCGCGGCGGCGCCGGCCGTCAGGATGTCGAGACTGGTCGCCCCCACGACCCCGAGACCGAGCGACTGGGCGAGTCCCTTGGCCGCCGCCAGGCCGACGCGCAGGCCGGTGAAGAGACCGGGACCGATGTCGACCGCCACGACACCCAGGTCACCGGGGACGAGGCCGAGCTGCTGCAGCAAGTGCTCCAATGCCGGCGTCAGGGTCTCGACGTGGCGCCGCCGGCCCGTCAACGTCAGCTCGGCTTGCACACCGGTTGGCGTCCGCACGGCAACCCCGACGGTCTCGGTGGCCGTCTCGATCGCGACCATGGCACCCCCGACGGGCGGTGCGAGCCCGGCCCCGCTGCCGCCGCTCACGACGTACCTCCCGTGGCCGGAGCCGGCAGCGCGTCCGCGACCTCGGATTGCTCCGCCCAGCGGCCTCGTCCGACCAGGGTCAGCACGCGCCGATCGGGAGCCCCCACGGGATCGGGGGCGACGAGGGTGATTTCGAGCGCGCTGTCGCCCAGTGCTGGCGCCGCCAGCTCGCCCCACTCGACCAGGGCCACCGCGTCCTCTTCGACCAGTTCGGCCAAGGCCAGATCGACCACCTCGTGGAGCGAGCCCGTCCGGTAGACGTCGGCGTGGATGAGCACCCCGACCGGGCTGCCCTCCCCGCAGCGGTACTGGCGCACGAGGGCGAAGGTGGGGCTGGTCACGGGACCAGGCACCCCCAGTGCCGCCGCGAAGCCCTGGGCGAAGACCGTCTTGCCCGCTCCGAGGTCACCGCTCAGCAGGATGACGTCGCCGGGCGCGCAGCGCGCCGCCACCCGCCCGGCCAGCGCCCGCGTCTCCTGCGGCGACTCGCTCGTCCACGTGACGGGCCAGCTCACCGTCGGCCCGTCGCCATCAGGCGCTTGGCCCGGACGAAGTCGGCCCGCATTTCGGCCCTGGCCTCGCCGCCCGCCCGCAAGACATAGGCCGGGTGATAGGTCGGGACCACGTCGGCCCGTCCCCGTTCGAAGACCTGCCCGCGCAACTCCCGGATGCCCTTGGTCGTGTCGAGCAGCAGCTTGGTGGCGAAGTTCCCCAACGTGATGATCACCCGGGGGTCGATGAGCTCGATCTGCTCAGCCAAGTACGGCCGGCAGGCCTCGATCTCCTTCGGCGCAGGGTCGCGGTTCTGTGGTGGGCGGCACTTGACGACGTTGGCGATGTAGCAGTCGGCGCGGGTCAGGCCGACCTCCTCCCACATGAGGCGGTCGAGCAGCTTGCCCGAGCGGCCCACGAAGGGCTCACCGGCCAGGTCCTCTTCGCGGCCGGGACCCTCGCCTACGAAGAGCAGATCAGCCGTGGGCGAGCCGACACCGAACACCACCTGCGTCCGGCCCTTGGCCAACGGGCAGAGGGTGCACGTCGACGCGGTGACCCGCAGCCGCTCGAGGGCGTCGACGTCAGGCACCGGGGACATCGGGGCGGTTCAGCACAATGCGCGGCATGCGCGGGCCGACGCCGCACACCACCTCGTAGCTGATCGTCCCCGCCATGGCCGCCCAGTCGTCCGCCGTGATCTCCTCGTCGCCCTGCCGCCCGAGCAGCACGACCTCGTCGCCCGGTCGCACCGACTCGTCATCGCCACAGTCGACCACCAGCTGGTCCATCGTCACCGCCCCGGCCAGGGGGCGGCGCACGCCCCCGATCAACACCTCATAGCCCCCGGCGAAGAGGCTGCGCGGCACGCCGTCGGCGTAGCCGATCGGAACGGTGGCCACGAGCGAGCGCGTCGGCAGCGGACGCAAGCGCCCGTAGGAGGGGCGCTCCCCGGCCGACAGGATGCGCACCGCCACCACCCTCGCCTTCAGCGCCATGGCCGGGCGCAGCTGCTCGCCGCCCGCCTGGGCGTCGAAGGCCTCCTGGACCGACCGGCCGGGCAGGTAGCCGTAGAGGCCGAGCCCGCAACGCACCATGTCGTGCCGCGCCTGGGGGAAGGCGATGGCGCCCGCCGTGTTGGCGGCGTGCAGCAGTGGCGCCGTGATGCCGGCCGCGGCCAGCTCTGCCACCAGGTGGTCGAAGAGGGCCAGTTGGCCTTCCGTGTAGGCGCGGTCCTCCGCCTCACCGT
>DATCEZ010000348.1:0-13102 GCA_036509775.1 Acidimicrobiales bacterium | reverse complement strand
CGACGCGACCCGTGGCCACCCACAGCAAGCCGATGAAGAGGACGAACAAGAGCGCGGCGAAGCCGATGTCGTCCTCGAGCCCGATGACCGCCATGGCGGCCCCCCAGGCCACGATGATCGGGACGAGCGGCCGCGGGTCGAGGTAGAGGCGGTTGCCGATCTGGGCCGTGGGGATGGACAGCATCTCCTTGTTCTCCGCGAAGTAGGAGGCGAAGTAGATGCAGAGGAGGATCTTGGAGAACTCGATCGGCTGGAACGAGATGCTGCCGAAGTGCACCCAGAGACGCGCCCCGTAAATAGGGGAGAAGAACAGCGGCGCCACCAGAAAAATTCCGGCCACCAACAACAACAGATAGCGATACCGCTCCAGGTCGCGCGAGTAGCGCACGACGAGCAACGTCAGCACGTAGAGCATCACGCCGAGCGCGGCCCATGCCGCCTGGCCCTGCGCCTGCCCCGGGTTCCAGCGGGCGATGACGACGTAGCCGATCCCGTTGAGCAGCGCCGCCAGCGGCAGAATCACGGCGTTGGCGTTGGGGGCGAGCCAGCGGTTGGCCATGTGGGCCAGGAGCGCCAGGCCGAGCACGACACCGAGGAAGGCGCCGATGTTGTCCGGGATCTTGGACTTCTGGCCCAGGACCGCAATGACGTAGAGCGCGACGATCAGGAGCGAGCCGAAGAGCAGCAGGCCCAACTCCGTCCGGCGCTTGGGCTTGGGGCCGAAGACGTAGCGCGGGAAAGGCGTGTGGCGGCGGGCGCGGGTCGCAGTCGGCACCGGGCGAATCGTAGTGGTGGGGGGTAGGATTCGGGGTGACACACCGCCTCGGACGCACCGCGCTGCACCCCTTCCATGACCCAGACCCAGCCTCAGCACCAACCCCCGGTGCAGCCCGCGCCCCAGGTCGCAGGGGATGGGACTGGTCCGGGTCCCGTGGCTGAGGAGCGGATCGGCGCCGCCGTCGAGCATCCGACCCCGCCGACCTATCAGCAGATCGAGGCTTTCGGTTACCAGCGCTTCACCAACCGGGAGCAGTCGCGGCTCGACTTCGGCTCCCGCCTGCTCGATCTGGCCGAGGACGACGGTGAGCCCCTGTTGGAGCGGGTCAAGTTCCTCGCCATCTTCTCCGAGCTGCTCGACGAGTTCTACCAAATACGGGTGGCAGCACTCGAAGACCAGGTGGCGGCCGGCGTGCGCACCCGCTCGGTCGACGGACTGCGTCCCGGCGAGCAGCTCACCATGATCCGGGCCCGCGTCGAAGAGCTCGTCCGGCGCCAGGACCACATCTTCTTGGACCTCATCGTGCCGGGACTGGCCGAGGCGGGCATCCGCTTCGCCAGTTGGAATTCGCTCGACGACGCGGACCGCCAGCACCTGGTCGACGTCTTCCAACGCCAGATCTACCCCGTGCTCACCCCGCTGGCCGTCGACCCCGGCCACCCGTTCCCCTACATCTCGAACCTGTCTCTCAACCTGGTGGTCGAGGTGGAGGACCCGGCGTCGGGCGAGGGCCGCATCGCCCGGGTCAAGGTGCCGCCGGCGCTGCCGCGCTTCGTGATGATGCCCGACGGCGAGCGCTTCGTCCCGCTCGAGCAGATCATCGCCGCCCACCTGGACTCGCTGTTCCCGGGCATGACCATCGGACACCACCACGCCTTCCGGGTCACCCGCAACGCCGACCTCGCGCTCGAAGAGGACGAGGCGGACGACCTCCTCGTCGCCATCGAAATGGAGCTGCGCCGCCGCCGCTTCGGCAAGGCCCTCCGGCTGGAGGTCGAGGCCGACATGGGCCAGGACCTCGTGGACCTGTTGGCCACCGAGCTCGAAGTCGGCACTGACGGCGTCTTCCGCGTCGGGGCGCCCCTGGACCTGAGCGGATTGTGGGGGGTCTACGCCCTCGACCGCCCCGACCTGCATGGCGAGAGCTGGACGCCCATGACCCCGCCCCGGCTGGCCATGGCGGCCCACGACCCGGCCGAATTCTTCGCCATGTTGCGTGAGCGCGACGTCCTGGTCCACCACCCCTACGACTCGTTCGCCACCTCCGTCGAGGCGTTCGTGTCCCAGGCCGCCGAGGACCCCGCCGTGCTCGGCATTAAGCAGACGCTCTACCGCACGGGCGGGGACAGCCCCATCGTCGCCGCCCTGATCCGTGCCGCCGAGAACGGCAAGCAGGTGGCCGCCATCATTGAGCTCAAGGCGCGCTTCGACGAGGAGGCCAACATCGGCTGGGCCCGCGCCCTCGAAGAAGTGGGCGTGCACGTCGTCTACGGCATCGTCGGGCTCAAGACGCACTCGAAGACCGCGCTGGTGCTGCGCCGCGAGGACGACGGGGTCCGCCACTACTGCCACGTCGGCACGGGCAACTACAACTCCAAGACGGCGCGCATCTACGAGGACATCGGATTGCTGACGTCGGACCCGGCCATCGGCGCCGACGTCGGTGAGCTCTTCAACTACCTCACCGGCTTCTCGCGCCACTTCGAGTACAACGAGATCCTCGTGTCGCCCGTGACGGTGCGCAAGCGCATCCACGCCATGATTGAGGAGCAGGCCGACGCGGGTCCCTCGGGTCGCATCATGATGAAGCTCAACGGCCTCACCGACGCCGAGATGATCGACGCGCTCTACCGGGCCTCGGGCGCCGGCGTGCAGATCGACCTGGCGGTGCGCGGCCTGTGCCGCCTCCGGCCCGGCATCCCCGAGCTCTCTGAGAACATCCGGGTGCGCTCCATCGTCGGTAACTTCCTGGAGCATTCTCGGATCTACCGCTTCGGTGGCGCCCCCGCCGACCCGGCGGCCGGACCGGGTCTGCCTCTCAAGATCTTCATCGGCTCGGCCGACCTCATGGGCCGCAACCTGGACCGCCGCATTGAGGTCGTCGTCCCCGTGCGCGACCCCGAGCTGCAGTCCCGCCTCTTCGAGGTGCTCGATCTCGTCTTCGCCGACGAGACCAACGCATGGGAGCTCGGTTCGGACCGGCGCTGGCGCCGGGTGGAGAACCGCCACGGCGTGAGCTCGCAGGAGCGGCTGAAGGAATTGGCGCGGGAGCGGGCCCGGCGGCGCCTCGACACGGATCTCCGCGTCGGAGAGGGTGACGAGCCCAAGCTCCCGGTCTAGCGAGGTCCGGGCGACATTGGGTCAGCCGAGGAGCGAGCGGGACGATCGGGGCAATCGGGGCGACGAGACACGGGGCCGCTGGGCATCGCTGACGTCGGCCTCGCTGTCGGGCGACGCCCTGGCGCTGCGCATCGGCACCATTGCGGCGGACCGTGGTTGGGGCTGGCCGGTCCTCGCCGCTGCCGTGGGGTTCGCGGGGGCGACCGTCCTGGCGTTGTTCCATCAGCAGCTGGACCTGAGCACGTACCTCCTGGGCGGGGCGCACGCCTCGTCGGACGACCTCTTCACCGTCACCTACCCGACCGACCACCTCGGCTTCACCTATCCGCCCTTCTCCGCTCTCCTGTTCGCGCCCTTCGCGCACCTCCCGGCGCGCGTCTGTGAGGTCGGCTTCTCCTGGATCAACCTGGCCGCGCTCTTCGGGATGATCGTCGTCAGCCTGCGGGCGGTGTGCCGCTCGCTCGACAAGCGGACGCTTGTCTGGTGGGGCCTGGCGCTCGTGCTGCCGGTGCTGCTGTTCGACCCGGTGCGCCAGACCTTCCTGCTCGGGCAGGTCAACATCATTCTCGCCCTCATGATTGTGGCCGACCTGACCATGGACCTGCCGCTGCCACGCGGCATCCTCGTGGGGCTGGCGGCGGCCGTAAAGGTGACGCCCATCATTTTGATCCCGTACCTCTTGCTCACCCGGCAGGGTCGTTCGGGCCTGCGGGCCATCGCCGCCTTCTTGGGCGCCGCGCTGCTGGCGGTCGCGGTCAACGCCTCCACGTCGTGGTCGTACTGGACGCACTACATCCGCGATCCCCAACGCGCCGGCATGCTGTCGTGGGTCGGCAACCAGGGCGTGCTCGGCGCGGTGGAACGCATGTTGGGGCACACCGTGACGACGCCCACCACCTTCGTCATCGTCGTGACCGTCGGCGTGCTGGGCCTGCTGGTCGCCGCGGGCGCCTACCGTCGGTCGTCGCCCGTCCTGGGACTGCTCGTGGTGGAGGCGACCGAGTCGCTGGCCAGCCCGGTCTCGTGGTCACACCACTTCATCTGGATGATCCTGCTGGTGGCCTGGCTGGCGCTGGCCGAGGACCGGCCCCGGGCGGGCGAGTGGTACGCACTGGGCGTGGCCGTGCTGCTCTGGGCGGCGCCCTACTGGTGGGTCCCGCACGGTCCGTCCGTGCGCTTCGCGGGGCGGGGCTGGCTCCTCCCGGTGGGCAACGCCTACGTCCTCGTCTTCATGGTGCTCCTGATCGGGGCCGCGGTCCGGGTGGTCCGCTCGACGCTGCAGCACCCCGTGCGCCTGGGCCGGCGGACGATGGCACCGACGGCCGCCGGCGGTTCCTGAGGTCCTGGAGGTCCTGGGCCGAATCGGGGGTCAGTTGGCTCCGGTACGGGGCGGGCCGGGCTCGCAGACGAGGATGACCATGCGGGCGCCCGGGTCGAGGCGCCGCCCGGCCGAGGATTCAGTATGGGTGACCCGCCAGCCCGTGACGACCATCAGCTTCTCGGGGTCGCCGGGGCGGAGGTCGCTGCGCCGGGGCTCGTCGGCGATCTGACGCAGCAGGCCGGTGGCCGAGCGCAACGCCTGGGCGGTCCCGCTCCCCTCGGGGGCCACCGAGAAGGTGGCGACCAGCACGCTGCTCGGGGCCGCCCGCTGGCGCAGCGCGCCACAGATGGACGCGGTGGCCTCCAGCGTCAAGGAGTCGAACACCGTCTCTGCAATGAACAGCGACGGCGCGTCGGCGTCGTGTCCCGCCGCGTCGAGCGCCCCGCCGAGCTCGTCCCCGTCGTGCAGGAGTTCCAGCCCGAGATACGTCACCGCCGCCGTCACGATGCCGAGCGCGCTGAGGCGGTTGCGCTTTGCCGCCTGGACGTGGGGACGGTCGACTTCGAACCAGCGGGTGGCGCCGCCACCGAAGCGAAGGGCGCGGCCGTCGTCTCCCGCGCCGAGGAGGACGACCTGGGTCGTACCGCGGCCGAGGCTGCGGGCGACCTCGGCGTCGCTGGCCTGTGTGCGTTGCGCCAACGCGGCGGCGCGTCCGACGGGGGCGGTCATTGAGCCGGCGATGTCACGGTAGAGGCGCCGCTCCGCCTCGACGTCACCGCCGGGGGTCGAGGGGCGCGTGCGCTCCAGGCGGAGTCGCCGCGCGGCGACGAGGCGCGCCGCCAGAGAGGGATGTCCGGCGCGGCTCAGGTGGGGATCGCCTTGGCCGTCGCCGTGCCCGGGTGGCCGAAGCGCAACGACAGGTAGGAGGCGCCGCCGAAGGGGATGGGCAACCAGAAGTTGACCAGGCGCCAGCTCAGGACGCCGGCGGCGGCTATGTCGCCGGGAACGCCGAAGGTCTTCAGAATGGCGATGACCGTGATCTCGACCACGCCCAGACCGCTCGGCGTGATCGGGATGACGGCCAGGATGTTGGCCAACCCGTAGGCCACCAGCGTGTCGATCGGGTCGACATGGGCGCCGAAGGCGAGGAGGAAGACCCAGAGGGAGGCGCAGTCGAGCAACCAGTTGGCCGCCGCCCACCCTCCGGCCTTCATGAGGAGGTCCGAGCTGGTGAAGAGGATCTTCATCCGGTCGGCCACCTTCTGAACCAGGGAAGTCACGGTCTCGGCCCGCACAAAGGGGAGCCGGTCCGCCACCTTCTTCAAGAGGACGGCGGCGTGCTTCTCGCCCCGGGTGAGGAAGAAGATCACGCCGGCGAAGACGGCAAGCAGGAGCACACCCAAGAGGGCGGCAAAGCCGTACAGCGGGTTGTATCCCTGCAGGGGGATGGAGATCAACAGGGCCAGCCAGAAGATCACGTTGAGCACGACCGCCGAGCCGATGCCCTGGGTGGCCAGTCCGGTCGCAGCGGTGCTGCCGGACACGTTGGCCTCGGTGAGCAACTTGTAGCTGGCGGCGGTTCCGGGCACCTGGCCGCCCGGCAAGGTGTGGCTGATCGCCAACGCCCACATGTTGATGCGGAAGATGCGCCAACGGTCAGGCGCGCCAGGGGAGAGGACCGTGTGGGTGAGCTGGGTGTACGCCACCAGCGCGGCCACCTCGAGGAGGGCGCCGAGGATCAACCAGACCACGTTGAGGTGACTCAGCTGGTGCGCCTCGCGCCGGGCGCTGGCGAGCTCGGGGAGAAGGATGTACTCGCCGACGAAGAAGAGGAAGAGCACCATCAACGCGATCTTCACGTTGCGCGGCAGGAACCTCCGCTTGACCCGGGGTTGTGGGGCGGGTTCCGGCTGGGCCTGGACCTCGGGCGGCTGTGCCGGCGGCGACGGCGCACCGTCCTGAGCTGGCCCCGCGGCCTGCAGTGGGCCGTCCTCAGGTTTTTCAGAGGTTGACGGCTGCTGGTCCTTGGGCGGTTTGCCCGCCAGCTCGTGCGCGACCGGGCGCGTCGATCCGCAGTCGGCGTCCGGGGTCGCCTCCTGGGTCGGCTCTCGGGTCGCCCCATGGGTCGCCTCGTGCGCGAGTTCCTCCGTCTGCTCCTCCTTGTGCATCGGATCTCATGCTTGCACGTGGGCCACCCGTATTAGAGGAACCGCCGCTGACGACTCCGAAGCTGCCAAGCTGGTCGCGATGGCCCCGAAGCCCCAGGAGACATGGCGCTCGAGATTTTCGGGGAGTGCGGACCGGCGCGGCATTCCGCTGGGGACGATCGTGGTGTCGGTCGCCACTGTCATTCTGCTACTCGACCTCAACGCGGCCCTGATCCTCGGCCTGTGGGTGCTGCGCAACATTGTGGTCTACGTGATCATCGCCTTCTTCTTCACACTCCTGTTGACGCCGGCCACGCGCTTCCTGCGCCGCCATGGGTTCAGTCATGGGGGCGCCACTCTCACGGTCTTCCTGGTCGGTCTGTTGGCGGTGATCGGCCTGGTGTACCTCTTCACCGAGCCGCTGGTGACAGCGGCGGTGCATTTCAGCAAGCAAGTCCCCTCGCTCGTGACCGAAGCCAAGAAAGGACACGGCCCGCTGGGTCGGCTCCTGTTCCGGTTGCATCTGCAGAAGTACCTGTCCGAAGGGTCGGCCAAGTTCGGCTCGCAGATCACCAAGGTGCTAAAGCCGGCGACTGCGTTCTCGGTCGGCGCGGCGGCGGTGTCCACGGTCGTCACCATCGTGACGATCGCCATCCTCACCTTCTTCACCATGCTGGAGGCCCCCCGCATGTGGAGTGGCTTCCTGACGCTCTTCCAGCCCTCGACGGGGAACCGCCTGCACCGGGTGGTCGACGAGTCCATCCGCTCGGTGACCGGCTACATGCTCGGCAACGGCGCTACCTCGGTCATCGCCGGGATCATCTCGGGCGTGACCCTGCAGATCCTCGGAGTGCCCTTCGCCCTGCTGCTCGGCGTCTTCGTGGCCCTGGTGGACCTGCTGCCCCTCGTCGGGGGGCTGTTGGCCGGCGTCCCGGTCGTGGTCATCGCTGCCATCCACTCGGTCCCGGCCGGGATCACCATGCTCATCGTCTTCATCGTCTACCAGCAGGTCGAGAACCACATCCTCAATCCGGTCATCATGAGCAGGACCGTGCAGCTCAACCCCTTCTGGGTCCTGATCGCCGTCCTGGTCGGGGCCGCGCTGGGCGGCCGCGTCGCCGGCGGCCTGGGCACCTTCGTGGGGGCCCTGATCGGGATCCCCGTCGGGGGTGCCATTCAAGTGATTGTGCGGGAGTTGCGTCGGGGGCCAGACGCCGTGGATGACCTGACCAAGGAAGAGGCGGCGCCGGACGTGGAGCCGGTCGACATCTGAGCTGTTTGCCGTCCGCCACCGGCGCACGGGGGCGGGCGGCACGGTCGGACCCGGGCTGAAGCGCAGGCCAGGGGCGGAACCAGGTCCGGCCGCCGCCCCGGGCCCTGCAGAAGCCGGCGCGGCAACCTCACCTAGAATGCCTGCATGCGACCGCTGGTGGTCATTCCGACCTACAACGAGTCGGAGAACATCGAGCGGATGCTGCGCCGGATTCACGAGTGCTTGCCCGGCGCCGGCGTGCTGGTGGTCGACGACGGGAGTCCCGACGGCACGGCGGAGATCGTGAAGAAGGTCGCGGCCGAGCTGTCCGACATCAACGTGCTCGAGCGGTCCTCCAAGTCCGGGCTCGGGAGCGCGTACCGGGCCGGCTTCGCCTGGGGCCTCGAGCGCGGCTACGACGCCTGCGTCGAAATCGACGCCGACTTCTCGCACGACCCCGCTGCATTGCCGACGCTGATCGCGCCTCTCAGCGAGGGCTTCGACGTCGTGATCGGCTCGCGTTACGTGGAGGGCGGCTCCATCCCCAACTGGGCCTGGCACCGCCACCTGCTCTCGCGCGGCGGGAATCTCTACGCGTCGGGTGTGCTGGGCCTCGGCGTGTCCGATTCGACGGCGGGATACCGCTGCTACTCGGCCGGCATTCTGCGCCGACTCGACCTCGACCGCATTAGAGCCGAGGGCTACGGCTTCCAGATCGAAATGACCTACCGGGCGCGCCAGATCGGCGCCGTCATCACCGAGGTGCCCATCAAGTTCGTCGACCGCGAGGCCGGCGAATCGAAGATGTCCTCCTTCATTGTGGTCGAGGCGCTCGGCCTGGTGACGTTCTGGGGCCTGGGTCGCATTGTGCACGGCGTGCAACATCTGTTCGACGGGTCGCGCAAGAAGGCCAAGGGCTCGAGGGGCCGTGGTCCGGGCGGTGGTTCGGGCTCGGGCGCCGCCGCGGGCCCGGGTACGGGCACGGGCGCGGGTGCCGGGGTCGAAGACCCGGTGCGGTCGGCGTGACGGTCGAGGCACCCCCGGCCCGCATCCTCGTCGTCGACGACGAGCCGAACATCGCCGAGTTGCTGTCGGCCGCGCTGACCTTCGAGGGCTACCAGGTGGGCGTGGCGGGCACCGGCGCGGAGGCGCTCGAGCAGGTGCGCACGTTCCGGCCGCATCTCGTCATGCTCGATGTCATGTTGCCCGACTTCGACGGCAACGAGGTCTGCCGCCGCCTGCGCAACCAGGGTGAGCAAATGCCCATCGTCTTCCTCACGGCCCGCGACACGACCGAGGACAAGGTCGAGGGTCTCAGCATGGGCGACGACTACGTCACCAAGCCCTTCAGCATTGAGGAGCTCATGGCGCGGGTCGGGGCTATCCTGCGCCGCGCCGGCGAGATGGCCGCCGCCGACACCTCCGTCCTGCGTTTCGCCGACCTCATGATGAACATCGACACCCACGAGGTGTGGCGCGACGAGCTGTCCATTGACCTGACCGCGACCGAGTTCAACCTCTTGCGCTACCTGCTCGAGAACGCCCGGCGGGTCGTTTCGAAGTCGGAGCTGCTCGACAACGTCTGGGGCTATGACTTCCACGGCGATCCCAACATCGTCGAGACCTACATCAGTTACCTGCGCAAGAAGATCGACGATCGCGAGCCGGCATTGATCCACACGATCCGACGCGTCGGCTACACCCTCCGCCTGCCTCGGGACGGATGAGCCTCCAGAAGCGGCTCGTCGCCGTCGTGGCGTTGCTGCTCGTGGTCGGCCTGGTGGTCGCCGACATCGTCACCTACGCGTCGGTGCACTCGTTCCTTTACGGCCAGGCCGACAACTCACTGGCCCAGAACGAGTCCCTCGGCTTCAACTACGTGACCTACGCCGCCGAGCGTGGCATGCCGATCAGCAAGGCCGACTTGTCGCGGCGTGTCTCGGCCGACGTCTACGTCCAGCTGCTGAACCGCTCGGGCAAGGTCATCCTCGCCCGCCCTTCGGGACCGATAGAACACCCGGACCCGGCCCCCATTCTGACCAAGGACATCCCGGTGCAGCAGGTGCCCGACATCGGGAGCCGGGTGCGCGTCGGGCGCTTCGCCGGCCCCTTCCACCCCGACCCCGACGCGGTGGTGCTCCGCAGCAAGCGGGATCCCGACGGCCAGTACCGCACGGTCGCCGTCACGGTGCCCCAGGGGACCCTGATGACCTCCCTTTCGCTGAATCCAACCAACGACACCCTGGCTTCGCTGCGCAAGGTCGAGCTGAGCGCCACCCTGGCCGTCCTGCTGGCCATGGGCATCCTGGTCTTCCTGGTTGTGCGGCGGGGCCTGCGCCCCCTGCGCCAGATGGCGGGCACGGCCGACGCCATCGCCTCGGGGGATCTGACCCGGCGTGTGCCCGAAGGTCGACCGGGCACCGAAATCGGCCGCCTGGGCTCGGCCCTGAACGCCATGCTCAGCCAGATTGAGGTCGCCTTCGACGAGAAGTCGGCCTCCGAGGAGCGCCTGCGCCAGTTCGTGGCCGACGCCTCGCACGAGCTGCGCACGCCCCTGACCTCCATCCGGGGCTACGCCGAGCTGCTGGGCCGCGGCGGCTTCTCCGACGAGGCCGGCAAGAACAAGGCCCTCAAGCGCATTGAGGAGGAAGCCACCCGGATGGGCGGCCTGGTCGAGGACCTGCTGCTGCTCGCCGAGCTGGACCGGGGCCGGCCGCTACGGGCGGAGCAGGTCGACCTGCACCGCATCTGCACCAACGCGGTGGACGACTCGAACGCGGTGCCGCACACGCACGAGCTGACCCTGCAGCCAGGCCCGCCGGTCGTGGTGGTGGGCGACGACGAGCGCCTGGCCCAGGTGGCACACAACCTCGTGCGCAACGCGATGGCGCACACGCCGCCCGGGACCGAGGTCGTCGTGTCGACCGGCGTGGCCCAGACGATGGGGTACATCAAGGTGACCGACAACGGACCGGGCATCCCGCCGGCCGTGGCGGGCCGGGTCTTCGACCGCTTCTACCAGGGCGACCCTTCGCGCTCCGCCTCGGGTACCGGACTCGGCTTGGCCATTGTGCGGGCCATTGCCGAAGCGCTGCATGGCACGGCCGAGGTGGCGACGTCACCGCAGGGCGGGGCCAGCATTGTGGTCAAGATCCCGCTGGCCGCCACCCCGGCCGGCCTCGGCGTCGGGCCGTCGGCGCCGGAGCGCTCACCGCAACTGCACTGAGGCGCCGGGCAACACGGCGTCGAGCACGGTGGCCAACTTCACGTCGGCCTCGATCGCTTCGGCCTCGGGGTCTGAATCCGCCACGATCCCCCCACCGGCCCGGAGCCTGAGCGTCGCCTCCTCAGGGTCGAGTTCGGCGCTGCGGATGCCGATCATCCACTCCCCGTCGCCGTTGGCACCGACCCAGCCGACCGGTCCGGCCCAGTGGCCCCGCTCGCCCGCCTCGTGGGCGGCGATGAAGGCGAGGGCCTCGGCGCGGGGTGTGCCGCCGACCGCCGGAGTCGGATGGAGCTGCCGCAGGAGCGCAAGCACCCCGGTGGGCTCGGTCCCGGTCAGCTGCCCCTCGATCCTCGTCCCGAGATGCGCCACCGAGCGGAAGGCCACCACCGAGGGCGCGGGCGGGACTGACAGCTTTGCGCAGAACGGTTTCAGGGCGGCGGCAATGTCCTCGACGACGAAGCGGTGCTCGGCCCGGTTCTTGGCCGACCCGGCCAGGCCGCGCTGGGCGTCGGCGTCGGCCCGGGCCGTCTCGCCCCGCGGCACCGTCCCGGCCAGGGGATGGCTCGACACCCGGGAGCCGTGCCGGGCGACGAGAAGTTCGGGGCTGGCACCGAAGAAGGAGCCGTCGGGCACCGGCATGGAGAAGATGGTGCAGTTGGGCTCGCCGACCCGCAGCCGGCGCAGGGCGGCCGACAGCGCGAGCTGGCCGCGCAGGTGCACCTGAATCGGGCGCGACAGCACCACCTTGCGCAGGGTCGCTCCGGGCTGGGCCATGAGGGCGACGGCGTCCTTGACCATGGCTGCGTAGCCGGTGGCGCTCATCAGGGTGGAGAGATCGGCCAGGCCGGCTCCGTTGTCGGCCACGGTGTCGGCGGTGTCCTGGGTGGCGGGCGTCGTGCCGTACTGCCAGATGACGGCGTCGAAGAGCTCGCCGGTGCTGGGCAGCGCCACGTCGACCGGGCCGACGGCGGTGGCCCAGCGGCGGGTGACGCCATCGGCGTCGCGCGACGTGCCCATGGTGAAGCGGGGCACCACGAGGTGGCCGGCGAAGGTGTCGTGGAACGGCAGCGCGCCGAGGGCCACGGGGCCCGATCCGAGCGTCCCCACCTCGTCGTCGCACGGGATGGTGGCCAGCGCAGCCGCCGCCTCGGCGGCGGGGACGAGCAGCGCGGTGCCCCAGCCGACCAGGGTCAGCCCGGGGCGATCGAAGAGCACGGTGGGGCTGCCGTCGAACTCCAGTGCATCGGGCCCGTAGTCGAGCGGGACGGTGCGGGCGTGCAGGGCGGCCGAGGCCGCCGGCGTTGCCGGGTGCGAGGCCGATGCCGATGCCGCCGGCGTTGCCGGGTGCGATGCCGATGCCGATGCTGATGCCGATGCGGGCGATGCCGCCGTCACGGGCCGCCGGTGCGGGTGGCCACCAGCATCTGGCTCAGGCCGCCGGCCCGGGGCCGGATCCCCACGGCCGAGAACCCGGCCTGGCGCAGCATGGTGCGGAGCACCGGCGTGGGCGGCAGGTAGGCGACCGACTGGGGCAGGTAGCGGTAGGCCTCCTTGTCGGAGAGGGCCGCGCCGAGGGCGGGGACGGCCTTCGTGAACCAGAGGTCGTAGCCGGCACGCCAGAGCGGAGCGGTGGGCGTGTCCACCTCAAGCACGGCCAGGCGGCCGCCGGGCCGCAGGACCCGGGCCGACTCGGCCAGGGTGGCGGCCAGGTCGGTGAAGTTGCGCAGCGCATAGCCACAGACGAGGCCGTCGAAGGCGCCGTCGACGAAGGGGAGGTGGCTGCCGTCCGCCTCCACCAACGGCGTGGCGGCCCCGTTGGCGCCGAGCATGCCCGCACTCAAGTCGGTTCCCACGACGCGGTAGCCCTGACGGAGCGCGAGGCGCGAGAGGTCGCCGGTGCCGCAGGCGAGATCGAGGACGAGTGAGCCGTCAGGCAGGGCCAACGCGGCGACCGTGCCGCGCCGCCACGCCTGGTCGAGCCCGAACGTCATCAGCCGGTTGATGAGGTCGTAGCGCGGCGCAATGGTGTCGAACATGG
>DATCEZ010000347.1:0-2909 GCA_036509775.1 Acidimicrobiales bacterium | reverse complement strand
CCTGAAGCGGAGACGGACTGGTACAACTTCGAGGCCCTCAACATCCCGCCGGCGCATCCGGCGCGTGGCATGTACGACACCATGTACCTCGACATCGGGGAGCCCGAGACGGTGCTGCTCCGCACGCACACGTCGCCGGTGCAGATCCACCTCATGGAGGCGGCGGTCCGGGACGACTCCCTGCCGATCCACGCCGTGATGCCCGGCAAGTGCTTCCGGCTCGACACGCCCGACGCCCGCCACCTCCCGGTGTTCAACCAGATCGAGGGGTTGGTGGTCGACCGGGGCATCACCTTCGGCGACCTCGCCGGCACCATTCAGGCGTTCACGGAGGCCTACTTCGGCCCGGGCATGCATGCACGCCTGCGTCCGGCCTACTTCCCCTTCACCGAGCCGTCGGCCGAGTACGAGATCACCTGCACCGTCTGCCTGGGCGAAGGGTGCCGCACCTGTTCGCACACCGGCTGGATCGAGCTCGGCGGCTGCGGCATGGTCGATCCCGCCGTCTTCGCCGCCGTGGGGATCGACGCCGACGTCTGGTCGGGCTTTGCCTTCGGGTTCGGCATCGACCGGCTGGCTCAGATGCGCCACGCCATCCCGGACATGCGCTCCTTCCTGGAGAACGACATCCGCTTCCTTTCGCAGTTCTGACCCCAACACCCACGACCAAGCCCCACAACGAGAAAGTCCCCCGTGCGCGCTCCGCTCAGCTGGCTCCGTGATTTCGCCCCGTTCCCTGACGACGTCGGGGTGTTGCGCGACGCGCTGGACGACCTCGGCCTCGTCGTCGAGGCGATCGAGCACGTCGGCGAGGGATTGGAAGACGTGGTGGTGGGCCGGGTGCTCGAGATCCGCCCGATCAAGGGTGCCGACAAAATCCGCCTGACCATCGTCGACGGGGGTGGGGCGGAGCCGCTCGAGATCGTGTGCGGCGCCACCAACTTCGAGGTGGGGGACCGGGTGCCGCTGGCGCCGGTCGGGGCCATTTTGCCCGGCGACTTCGAGATCAGCCAGCGCAAGCTCCGGGGCGTGACCTCCAACGGCATGTTGTGCTCGGGCAAGGAGCTCGGTCTCACCGACGACAGCGCCGGCCTGCTGATCCTGGGCGACGAGTCGCCGGGGGAGCCGGGGACACCGATCATGGAGGCGCTGGGTCTGCACATCGACACCGTCTTCGACATTGCGGTCGAGGGCAACCGTCCCGACGCCTGGTGCATTTCGGGGATCGCCCGCGATCTGGCCGGTCGCTTGGAGCTGCCCTTCACGCTGCCCGAACCGCCGGCGCCGCCCGCCAGCGGCCAACCGGTGGAGGAGGCGGCGAGCGCGTCGGTGGACTCGGGCGACCTCTGCCCGCGGCTCACCGTTTCCGTCCTGCGCGACGTCGCTGTTGGCCCTTCGCCGGGGTGGATCGCCCAACGCCTGCTGCTGGCCGGCATGCGCCCGATCAACAATGTCGTCGACGCCTCTAACTACGTCATGCTCGAGCTCGGGCAGCCCACCCACCCCTACGACCTGTCGCTCCTGCCCGGACGCGGTCTCACCGCGCGGCGGGCCCGGCCCGGTGAGACAGTCGAGACCCTCGACGGCGTGCAGCGCACGACGGGCGAGCGGGGACGCAGCCTGGGCGACACGGGCGAGGACTGCCTCATCTGCGACGCGGAGGGCACGCCGGTCGGTATCGGCGGGATCATGGGCGGCGCCTCGTCCGAAATCGCAGAGACGACGACCGAAGTGCTGCTCGAAGCGGCCTACTTCACCCCGATGGCCATTGCCCGCACGTCCAAGCGCCTGGGTCTGCGCACGGAGGCGTCGGCGCGCTTCGAGCGCGGTGTCGATCCATGGGTGATCGAACCGTCGGTGTGGCGCTTCTGCCAACTCCTGGCCGAGAGCGTGCCCGGGCTCACGGTGACTGACGGCATGCTGGACGTCCGCGCCGACGTCCCCGAACCGTTCGTCGTCTCCCTACCGATCGCCCGGGTGCACAGCCAGATCGGCGTGGCACTCGGGCCGGTCGAGATCGCCCGCCTCATTGAGCCGATCGGCTTCACGGTGCTCGAACAGGAGCGCGACGCGGACGCCGGCCTGCTGGCCGTGGAGGTGCCGACGAATCGTCCGGACATCCGTCCCGCGCCCTACGGCATCGACGACATCATTGAGGAGGTCGCACGCACCTTCGGCTACTCCAAGGTGCCGCGCCGGGTCCCGACCTGGCCCCAGCCGGGACGGCTGACGCCGGTGCAGCGCTCCCGGCGCGAGGTGAAGGACGTGTTGCGCGGCCTGGGTGCGTCGGAAGGCTGGACCGACACCTTCGTCTCGGCCAGCGCGCACGACGACGTGGATCTCATCGGCCCCGCCGTGCGGGTCACCAATCCGCTCGACGCGGAGAAGCCGTATCTACGCCGTTCGCTGCTCCCCGGCCTGCTGGGCGCAGTGGCCTACAACGCCAGCCGTCGGCAGCCCGACGTGCGGCTGTTCGAGGTGGGTGTCGTGTTCTCGCACCCTGGCGCAGGCAAGGCGCGGGTGGTCGAACGCAGCGGCGCCGGCGGCACCGAGCGGGCCGAGCTGCCGGGGGAGCGCGAGCTCCTGTCCGCCGTCTTCGCCGGCGAGGACGACGACGCCCGTTCAGCGGTGGCCGCGTGGCACGTGCTGGCGGACGCGCTCCGCCTCGACGGGGTGCGCCTGGTCGCGCCCAACGACGGCACGCCGCCCCTGCCGGGCCTGCACCCGACCCGCTCGGCCCACCTCATGGCGCGTGCCGGCACCCTTGACGAAGTCACCATCGGCTCGGTCGGGGAGATCGACCCGGCGGTGTCGGCCCGGTTCGACCTCACCCGGTCGTCGGGCGGCGGGACGGTGCCGCGGCGCGTCGGCTGGCTCGAGGTCGACCTGGGCGTCCTCCTCGACGAGGA
>DATCEZ010000346.1:0-11281 GCA_036509775.1 Acidimicrobiales bacterium | reverse complement strand
GGTCCCGCCATGGTGCGCGCCGCGGCCAAGAACCACGAACACGTCGGCATCGTGACCTCGCCGGCCGACTACCCCGTCGTCCTCGAAGAGTTGCGGACGTCGGGCGCGCTGTCGCCCGCCACGCGTCGCCGCCTCGCCCGTGCCGCCTTCGCGCACACGGCGGCGTACGACGCCGCCATCGTCGCCTGGCTCGATGCCGGCGGCCCCACCCCGATCGGCGATCTCGACGGCGCAACGACCGCCGACCTCGACGAGTCGGAGTTGTCCGCGGTCCTCCCGCCGACCCTGCACCTCACGCTCGAGCGCACCGAGGTGTTGCGCTACGGCGAGAACCCGCACCAGCGCGGCTCGCGGTATCGCATCGCAGGCACCGCGAGTTGGTGGGACGCCATGGAGCAGCACGGCGGGAACCCGCTGTCGTACCTCAACCTCTTCGACGGCGACGCCGCGTGGCGCCTCGTCCACGAGCTGGCGGCCGACGCCGGCGACGGGCAGGCAGCGGTCGCCATCATCAAGCACGCCAACCCGTGTGGGGCCGCTGTCGCGGGCAACCTCGTCACCGCTTACGAGCGTGCGCTCGAGTGCGACGTGCAGAGCGCCTTCGGTGGCGTGGTGGCCATCGGCGGCGACGTCACCGCCGAGGTGGCCGACGCCATCGCCGCCGGGCCGCAGGCCGACGTCATCATCGCCGCCTCCTACGCGCCCGAGGCGTTGGAGAAGTTGAAGGGCCGGCGCAAGGCCACCCGTCTCCTGTCGGGCCCCGCGCCCGAGCAGGCCGTGCGCCAGCTGCGCAGCCTCGGGGCCAGCGTGCTCGTCCAGGACATCGATGCCTTCGTCTCCCCACGCTCGGAGTGGCGGGCCGTCACCAAGCGCACGCCGTCCGAGGACGAGTGGCGTGACCTCGTCCTGGCCTGGCGCGTGTGCGGCCGCACCACCTCCAACGCCATCGCCGTCGTTACCGCCGGCCAGGCCGTTGGTGTCGGTGCGGGTCAGCAGTCCCGTGTCGTCGCGGCCGAGATCGCGGTCCAGAAGGCCGGGGAACGGGCCAAGGGCGGCGCCGGCGCCAGTGACGCCTTCTTCCCCTTCCCCGACGGGCTCCTCGTCCTGGCCGATGCGGGCGTGACTGCCATCGTCCAGCCGGGCGGCTCGGTGAAGGACGAGGAAGTGATTGCCGCGGCGGACGGCGCGGGCCTGGCGATGGTCATGACCGGCGAGCGGCACTTCCGCCACTAATGAGCGCCATCCTGCTCGACGGCGAATCGGTGGCCGCCCGGATCCGGGCCGAGGTGGCCGACCGGGTGCAACGACTGCGCAGCGAGGGCTTCAGCACCGGCCTCGGGACCGTGCTCGTGGGCGACGATGTGCCCAGCGAGCGCTACGTGGCGTTGAAGCACGAGGACTGCGCCGGCATCGGCATGTACTCGGTGGGCGAACACCTGCCCGCCGGTGCCTCCCAGGCCGAGGTTCTCGACGTCATCGCCCGCTTCAACGCTGACCCGGCGGTCAGCGCCTTCCTGGTGCAGCTGCCACTCCCCCCGGGGCTCAATGAGGAGCAGGCGCTCCTGGCCGTCGACCCCGCCAAGGACGTCGACGGGCTGCACCCGGTGAACCTCGGCCGCCTGGTGCTGGGGACACCCGGCCCGCTGCCCTGCACACCGGCAGGGATCGTGGAGCTCCTGCACGCCTATGACGTCCCGGTCGAGGGGCGCCACGTGGCCATCATCGGTCGCGGCGTGACGATCGGACGCCCGTTGGCCAACCTGCTGACCCTCAAGCGGGTCGGTTGCAACGCCGCGGTGACGGTGGTGCACACCGGCGTCGATCCGGCCGACATGAAGGCCATGGTGCGCACGGCCGACATTGTGGTGGCCGCCGCCGGTCGGCCCCACCTGCTCACGCCGGACATGGTGAAGCCGGGCGCAGCCGTCGTGTCCGCCGGCACCAGCTTCGAGGGCAGGAAGCTCATTCCCGACGCACATCCCGACGTGGCCGAGGTCGCCGGGTGGATCACGCCCCGCCTCGGCGGGGTGGGCCCCATGACCCGTGCCATGCTGTTGCGCAACGCGGTGCGGGCGGCGGAGATCGCGGCCAAGTGAGCGTCCGGGGCGACCTCAACTTGCAGCCGCAGGTACGGCCGATGCAGCAACCACAGCCAGGGAGGCCAGCAAACCGGTGAGTGAGCGGGAATACTCCGAGCGCCCGTGGGGCAATTACACGGTTCTCAGTGATGACGAACCCGATCACAAGGTCAAGCGCATCGTCGTCCACCCCGGCAAGCGGCTCAGCTACCAGCGCCATTCCCAGCGGGCCGAACACTGGTTCATCGTGTCGGGCACGGCGACCGTGACCCTCGACGGCACCCGGAGCGACGTGCAGGCTGGTGAGGCCATCGACATTCCCCTCGAGAGCGCGCACCGGATCGCCAACGAAGGGACGGCCGACGTCGTCTTCATTGAGGTGCAACGGGGGACGTACTTCGGCGAAGACGACATCGTGCGGCTCCAGGACGACTACGGGCGGGCGCCGTCGTGACGCGCATTGCCGAACTGCTGGCGGCCGGCCCGACTTACTCCTTCGAGTTCTTTCCGCCCAAGAACGACAAGGAGCTCGCCACTCTCGCCCGCACCATCGGTGAGCTGCAGCCCTTGGAGCCGTCGTTCGTCTCGGTGACTTACCGCGGCGGCGCCGAGTCACGCCAGCGCACCGTCGACCTGGTGTCGGGCATGCTCCACACGACGAACCTCAACCCGATGGCCCACATCATCTGCGTGGCCCACACCCGCTTGGAGCTCGCCGACATCCTCGTGTCGCTGCGCAAGGCCGGGGTCGAGAACCTCATGGCCCTCGGCGGCGACCCGCCCGAGGATCCCGACGCCGGACCCGGGGAGCTGGCTTTCGCGGCAGAGCTCGTCGAGCTGGCCCGGGCCATCGGGGGCTTCTCCGTCGGAGTGGCGGCGCACCCGGCCGGACATCCGCGCTCGCCCGACCTGCCGAGCGACCGTGACTTCCTCGCCGCCAAGCTCGCATTGGCCGACTTCGGGGTCACCCAGTTCTTCTTCGAGGCATCCGAGTATGAGACCTTGGTGAGCGATCTGCGGGAGCGGGACGTCCACACGCCCGTCCTGCCCGGCATCCTGCCCGTGACCTCGCTCTCGACCATGGGCCGGTTGGGTGCCATGGGCGCTGCCGCGCCGGACTGGATGCAGGACCGACTACTCGCCGCCGACGATCGGGGTGGGGCCGAAGCGGTCCGCAAGGAAGGCGTGGAGCTGGCCACCGAGCTCTGTTCCAACCTCCTCGCTTCCGGCGTGCCGGGGCTGCACTTCTACACGTTCAACACCTCGAGCGCGACGCGTGAGATCTACGCCGCACTCGGGCTGGTGCCCGGCGCTGCGTAGAAACTGGGACGCGGCCCGGCTGACTGCCTGACCACCCCAATTGGGACCGCCCCGCCCCGCCCCGTAGCATCCCTGCCATGGCAGATCTCATCAGCATGGACGACGACGGAACCCTCGTCGTCCCCGACGAACCAATCATTCCCTTCATTGAGGGCGACGGCACTGGGGTCGACATCTGGCCGGCCGCCAAACTCGTCCTCGATGCCGCCGCGGCCAAGCACGGCCACAAGGTCGCCTGGAAGGAAGTCCTGGCCGGCCAGAAGGCCTTCGACGAGACGGGGAACTGGCTGCCGGACGAGACGGTCGACACGTTCCGCTCGCACCTGATCGGGATCAAAGGCCCGCTGACCACGCCGGTCGGTGGCGGCATTCGCTCGCTCAACGTGGCCCTGCGCCAGATTCTCGATCTCTACGTCTGCCTGCGCCCAGTGCGTTGGTTCACCGGCGTGCCCTCACCCGTGGTGCATCCCGAGTTGGTCGACATGGTCATCTTCCGTGAGAACACCGAGGACGTCTACGCCGGCTACGAGGTGCAGTCCGGCACCCCCGAGGCCGAGAAGCTCGCCGAGTACCTGCGCTCCGAGATGGGCTGGCCCATCCGCGAACTCTCGGGCATCGGCATCAAGCCGATCTCACCCATGGGGTCCAAGCGACTCATCCGGGCTGCCATTCAGTACGCACTGGACCACAAGCGCGAGTCCGTGACGATGGTGCACAAGGGCAACATCCAGAAATTCACCGAGGGCGCCTTCCGCGAGTGGGGCTACGACCTCGTGCGTGAGGAGTTCTCCGATGTAGCCGTCGGCTGGGACGACTGCGACGGCAAGCCGGGGGACAAGCTCCTCGTAAAGGACACCATCGCCGACATCACGCTGCAGCAAGTGCTTACGCGCCCGTCGGATTTCGACGTCATCGCCACCACGAACCTCAACGGCGATTACATCTCCGACGCACTGGCCGCCCAGGTGGGTGGGATCGGGATCGCGCCCGGGGCCAACATCAACTACGTGAGTGGCCATGGCATCTTCGAGGCCACGCACGGCACGGCGCCCAAGTATGCCGGGCAGGACAAGGTGAACCCGGGCTCGTTGCTCCTCTCGGGTGTTCTGATGTTCGAGCACATCGGCTGGAGCAACGCGGCGGCGGACATCGTCCAGGCACTCGAGGCCACCATCGCCGACAAGATCGTGACCTACGACTTCGCCCGCCTGATGGAGGGCGCCACCGAGGTCAAGTGTTCCGAGTTCGCCTCGGCCATCGTCGACCGTCTGTAACGAACGTCACTCTTCCAGAACCAGCATTCGGATCAGCACGCCAGAACAACTGTCGGAAAGGACCACCCCCTCCATGGCCAAGCCCCCCGTCCACGTGACCGTCACCGGTGCCGGTGGCCAAATCGGCTACTCCATCCTGTTCCGCATCGCGTCGGGCCAGCTCCTCGGCGAGGACCAGCCGATCGTGTTGCGCCTGCTCGAAATAGAGCCCGCCATGCGCGTCCTCGAGGGCGTGGTGATGGAGATCGACGACTGCGCCTTCCCGCTGGTCCACGACATCGTCGCCACTTCCGACCTGAAGACGGCCTTCGACGGCACGTCCTGGGCCCTGCTGGTCGGCTCCATCCCGCGCAAGGCGGGTATGGAGCGCGGTGACCTCCTGAGCGTCAACGGTGGGATCTTCAAGCCGCAGGGCCGGGCCATAGCCGAGAACGCCGACTCGGACGTGCGCATCCTGGTCGTCGGCAACCCCTGCAACACGAACTGCCTCATTGCCCGCTCCAACGCTCCCGAGGTGCCCGCCGACCGCTGGTTCGCCATGACCCGGCTGGACGAGAACCGGGCCAAGGCCCAGCTGGCCGCCAAGGCGAACGCCCCGGTCGCCGATGTCACCAACGTCGCCATCTGGGGCAACCACTCCGCCACGCAGTTCCCCGACTTCGCCAACGCCCGTATCGGCGGGAAGCCGGCGGCCGAGGTGATCACCGACGCCGAGTGGCTGCGGGGCGACTTCATCACCACGGTGCAGAAGAGGGGCGCCGCCATCATCGACGCCCGGGGGTCGTCCTCGGCCGCCTCAGCGGCCGCGGCGGCGATCGACACGGTGGTGAGCCTGCGCGCCGAAACGGCCAAGGGGGATTGCTTCTCGGTCGCCGTGGCCAGCGAGGGCCAGTACGGGGCGCCCGAGGGCTTGCAGTTCGGCTTCCCCGTCCAGGCCGACGGCAAGGGGGGGTGGT
This sequence comes from Acidimicrobiales bacterium, assembly GCA_036509775.1. Classification (GTDB taxonomy): domain Bacteria; phylum Actinomycetota; class Acidimicrobiia; order Acidimicrobiales; family RAAP-2; genus Bog-473. Next base: position 5,653 of record DATCEZ010000346.1, on the reverse strand, counting down.
CCGTCGTCGAGGGCTTCGCCCGCGACGATTTCGCCACCGAGCGCATTGGGGTGACGACCGACGAGTTGTTGGCGGAGCGCAATGACGTCAAGGAGCTGGGCCTCCTCGGGTAACACCCCCGGTACGATGCAGGCTTGATCCCACCCCGCCCGCCTGGTTCGCCGGCCTGCCGTCACCGGCTGTTCGCGACCGTGAAACCCCGGCGAAACACATGCCTGGCACCCTGAGGACCGTGGGAGACCTCTTTGACGGCTACGGCTCGTCGGCCCGTGGGTTGACCGAGGTCGCCTTCGACGAGATGGTGAGCCGCGACGGCACAGCCCGGGCGCCCTATGCGGCGGTCGCCTCCTCCTTGGCCCAGATGGGCCCCGAGGACGTCTCGGCCCGCGGTTCCCGGCTGGCCCGGGCCTTCATGGACCAGGGCGTGACGTTCGACCTCGACGGCGAAGAGCGCCCGTTCCCCCTCGACGTGGTGCCCCGCATCTTCACCGGGGCCGAGTGGTCCAAGGTCGCTGCGGGCGTGGCCCAGCGAGTCCGGGCGCTCGAGCTCTTCCTGGCCGATGTCTACGGCGCGGCGCGCATCGTGAGTGACGGCCTCATCCCCCACGAGGTGATCACCAGCTCACCGGGCTTCGTGCGCGCCGCCTATGGCTACTCGCCTCCCAACGGGGTCCGTATCCACGTGGCGGGCATCGACGTCATCCGTGACGAGGACGGCGAGTTCCGCGTGCTGGAGGACAATCTCCGCAGCCCCTCGGGCGTCAGCTACGTGCTGGCCAACCGGGCCGCCATGGCCCGGGTGCTGCCAGAGCTGTTCTGGGGCCAGCCCATTCAGATGGTCACCGACTACCCGGCCCGCCTCATCAACGCGCTGCGTCGGGCCGCACCGGCCTCGGTGCAGGACCCGACGGTGGTCGTGCTCACGCCGGGTGTGCACAACTCGGCCTTCTACGAGCACGCGCTGCTGGCCCGCCTCATGGGAGTGCACCTGGTCGAGGGGCGCGACCTCGTCTGTCACGGCACCGACGTCTTCCTCCGCACCACCGAGGGCGAAGTCCCGGTGCACGTGATCTATCGCCGCATTGACGACGACTACCTTGATCCGCTGCAATTTCGCCCTGAATCGTTGGTGGGCTGCCCGGGAATCACGAACGCAGCGCGCGCCGGACGGGTCACCATCGCCAACGCCGTCGGCAACGGCGTGGCCGACGACAAGCTCGTCTACACCTATGTGCCGGCCATGATCCGCTACTACCTGGGCGAGGATCCCATCCTGCACAACGTCGAGACCATGCACCTGGTGGACAACGCCGTGCGCAAGGACGCGCTGGCACGACGCGGCGACCTGGTCTTCAAACGGGTCGATGGCTCGGGCGGCAAGGGGCTGGTGATCGGTCCGTCGGCGACCGGTGCCGAGCTCGACGAACTGGCGCTCGAGGTGGAAGCGGACCCCAGGCATTGGATCGCGCAACGCGTGGTGGCCCTCTCCACCTCACCGACGTGGGTGGACAACAACATGGTGCGGCGGCACGTCGACCTGCGACCGTTTGCTGTCAACGACGGCGAGGACGTCTGGGTGTTGCCGGGTGGGCTGACGCGGGTCGCCCTCGGCGAGGGCAGCCTGGTGGTGAACTCGAGCCAGGGTGGAGGCTCCAAAGACACCTGGGTCGTCGGCGGCGGGCTTTCCATGCCCGTGCTCCCACCGCGCCAGGTTGCCCCCTTCCAGGCCGGGCCACCCATGGACGCCGGACCGGCATCCGACGGCGAACTCGGTGTCCAGCAGCAACAGCAACAGCAACAGCAACAGCAACAGCAACAGCAACAGCAACAGCAACAGCAGCAGAACCAACTGGGCCAGCACCAGTCGCAGTCGCAGTCACAATCGCAGGGGCAGTCATGCCCGTGACGCGGGCCCTCCTTAGCCGGGTCGCCGAGTCCATCTTCTGGGTCGGTCGCTACGTCGAGCGGGCCGAGGGAACGGCGCGCATCCTCGACGTCTCGGTGTACCAGGCGCTCGAGCAGAGCGACGTCGAAGGTGGGCACGCAGCCCGTCGGCTGCTGGCCGTCATGGGCCTACCCGACTCGGGGACCGAGACCCTGTGGCAGGCGACCGAGCGATTGGCCACCGATCCCACCAGCAGGTCATCCATCGCCGGCGCCCTGGCGGCTGCACGGGAGAACACCCGCGCCGTGCGTCACGTGGTGCCAGTCGAGTTCTGGGAGCACATCAACGCGACCTGGGCCGAGTTGCCGCTGCGCTGGGAGACCGGCCGGCGGGCTGGTCCTGCCTTCTATCTCTCCTTCGTCAAGACCCAGTGCGCCGGCATGATGGGCCTGGCCGACACCATGATGAGTCGCGACCAGACCTGGCTGTTCTTCACGCTGGGACGGTGTCTCGAGCGAACCGACGTCGTGGCGCGCCAGCTGGCCACCGTGGCCTTCGATGAGGTCTTCGACAGCGGCCTCGTCATGTTGCTGCGCTCCTGCGGCGGCTACGAGCCCTACCTGCGCCTTTCCCAGGGCGTGGTCGAGCCGGGACGCGTCCTCGATTTCCTCCTGCGCGACCGTCTCTTCCCGCGCTCCGCCTTCGCCTCCCTCACCCTGGCAGAGGAATGCCTGGACCAGATCAACGCCGGGCGCGAGGGGGCATGGGATGACGCCCGCGGCCTGATCGGACTGGCCAGGGCCGAGCTGGAGTACTCCGCTCCGGCGACCTTGTCGCGCGGCCTGGAGACACGCCTCGAGCGGTTGCAGGCATCAATCTCCTCTGTGAGTGATGCCGTGACGAGGCGCTACTTCGCCCAGGACCTCCCGCTGCAATGGCGCCAGGGAGGCGGCGGCGGATGAGTCGGACGGACGGTTGGCGGCTGCGGGTCTCGCACCAGACGCGATTCGACTACGACGCCCCGGCGCGGGCCTCGTACAACGAGCTCCGCCTCACGCCGCGGACCGAGACGCGCCAGACGGCGCTCGAGACAAAGGTGGTGACACTGCCGCCGGCGCCCCAGTACTCCTACATCGACTACTGGGGCACCAGCGTGGTGGCCTTCAACGTCGACCGCGGTCATGAAGTGCTCACGATCACCGGCAACTCGCTGATCGACACGCAGAACTCGAGCGACCCCGAGAACTGCACCTGGGAAGACATTTCCGACGCAGCAATGACGATGGCCGACCACCTCTCACCCAACCTCTACACCGCTCCTGGACCGGAGCTCTCCGAAATCGCCCAGGGATTGCGGACCGACCGTCCGCTCGAGACGGCGCGCCGCATCATGGCGTCGACGCACGACGCGTTGCGCTACGTGCGCGGCGTCACCTCCGTGCACACGTCCGCCAACGAGGCCTACGCGGACGGGGCGGGCGTCTGTCAGGACTTTGCCCACCTGGCCTTGGCCCTCACCAAGTCGGCCGGTCTGCCTTCCCGCTACGTCTCGGGCTACTTCCACCCTGACCCGGACGCCGCCATTGGCGAGGAGATCACAGGGGAGAGCCATGCCTGGGTAGAGGTGTGGACGGGTCGCTGGTGGGCCTACGACCCGACCAACGACTGCCCGGTGGGGGAGCGCCACGTGGCGGTCGGCCGGGGGCGTGACTACGGCGACGTGCCACCGGTGAAGGGCATCTATGCCGGCAACGCAGAGAACACCATGCGGGTGGCTGTCCGCATGGCAAGGGTCCACTGAGCGTGGCGGATGGGGACTGACCCGGGAGGCGGGTGGTGACTTCGTGCTGACCAGAATGCGGATCTGGTTGCCTGACGCGCCGGGCGTGTTGGGTGCCGTGGCGGCGGAGATCGGTGCCGTGCACGGGAACGTCATCGGTCTCGAGGTGCTCGAACGCGAGGCTGGGGTGGCGATCGACGAGCTTGTCGTCGAGCTGCCTGACGATCCTGGGGCAGTGGACGCCGCCTGCCGGGGTATACGCAACGTACCGGGGGCGGGGGTCGAAGAGGTCACCGAGCTGGCGGCCGAGGCGAAGGACCGCGAAGACACCGTCCTCGCGGCGGCGGCGGGCATCCTCCAAGCTGGAACGCCGACAGCTGCCATGAACGCATTGACGGGTCACCTCATTGCGCTGTTCGACCTGAACTGGCTGGCGCTGGCCGACGACGAGCTGGCTAGCTACGCGGAGGTGTACGGCGACGTGCCTTCAGTGCAGTGGGTCGCCGCTTTCGCCGAGGGATCGCGTAGCGGCGCCGATCCGGCTAACGACACGACGGGGTCCGGCGTGTTCATTGAGATCGTCCCTGACACGGGCTACACCCTCTGCGGGGGACGCACCGCCTCCATCAGGCGCCGGGAGCGCCAGGAGATCGCTCTGCTCGTCATGGTGGCGTCCCGCTTCATGGACGCGCTGGCCGGGCGTGTCGTCGCCGAGCCGGTGACGGGGTAACCGGCCTTCACGGCGAGCGTGCACAGTGTGTTGAGAACCTGACTGCACGCGAACCGCCGCCTAATGTCCAGGCATGCTGCGCATCGGTTTTGTCGGGTCGGGTCTCATTGCGTGGGCCCATGGCCTGAGCGTCAAGGCCCTGATTGACGGCGGCGTCGTCGACGCCGAGATCGTGGCCGTCCACGACCAACGTGAACCGCGTGCCCGCGGTTTCGCTGATGCGCTGGGTGCCGACGTCGTGTCTGACGCGACCGACGTAGCCCGACGTTGCGATGCCATCTATGTCTGCACGCCGACCTCCGCGCACCGCGGTGCAGTGGACGAGGCCCTGGCTGCAGGCCGAGCCGTGTTCTGCGAGAAGCCCCTCGACGTGGACCTCGCTCGTGCCACCGCACTCGTCGAAGCGGTCGGGGGTTCCGGTGTGGCCAGCCAGAGCGGGCTGGTGCTGCGCAGCGCGCCGGTGTTCCAGGAGCTCCGGGACCTCGTGCAGGGCGGAACGCTTGGGGCACCGATGGCCGCGGTGTTTCGGGACGACCAATACTTCCCCATTCAGGGCACCTACGCGTCGCGGTGGCGGGCCGACGCATCCCAGGCCGGCGGCGGCTGCCTGATTGAGCACTCCATCCACGACCTCGACATCCTTCGGTTCTGCTTCGGCGACGTGGACTCAGTCGTCGCCCGGACGGCGAACCATGCCGGCTACGAAGGCATTGAGGACCTGGCCGCCGTGACGCTCTCCTTCGCCTCGGGGTTCGAGGCGCAGCTCACGAGCATCTGGCACGACATCCTGAGCCGCGGCTCGACGCGCCGCTTGGAGGTCTTCTGCCGCGAGGGCATGGTGTGGCTCGACGACGAATTCCGCGGGCCCCTCCACATACAGACCAGCGACGACACCGAGGTTCGACTCTGCCCGTCGCCTCCGTGGGTGGACGCGCTCCCGATGGCGGACGACGAGGTCGGCCTGGCCGTGCGCGCCTATGCCGCGGCCGACCGGGCCTTCATTGACGCGGTGACGGCCGGCCGGCCGCCCACTCCCGGCCTCGAGGTCGCGCTGGAGGCCCACCGCTTGGTGGACGCCGCCTACCGCTCGGCAGCCGGCGGCGGAGCACCGATTGGGGTGTCCTCGACTCGAGGATGATTTCGGCGCAGGCCGCGTCATCCACAAGTCGGAGTGTCTTCCCACTTTGTGCCGCGTGAGCAGGGAAAACGATCCCCACTCCCGGGCCCGGAGGCGCGCGGGGAGCCTCGCTACCATGAG
>DATCEZ010000345.1:0-11383 GCA_036509775.1 Acidimicrobiales bacterium | reverse complement strand
CTTCGCCGATCTCGGTGACGACGCCGGCGAATTCACTCCCGGTCACGAACGGCAGAGGCGCGGACATCTGGTACGTGTTGGCGATGACCAGCAGGTCCGGAAAGTTGATCGCCCCGACGTGGACCTGGACCCTGGCCTCTCTGGCACCGAGCACTGGCGGATCGATGTCCGTCACAGTGACGACCTCTGGCCCGCCGTAGCTGGAGCACAACGCAGCGCGCATACGGCTGAATCCTTACGCCAGCACCGAATAGTCGGTCGACTCGGCCAGATCGGCCGCCGACTGCATGAGGTCGAGCACGACCGCGCCGAACGCCTGCAGCTTCTCGTCGCCCCCGGCCCGCTGGAACCCCTGCTCGAGCACGACCGCCAGCTTCCACTTGGCCAGCACGCAGTAGTAGTCGATGTCGTCCACCTGCCGGCCGGACGTCTTCGCATAGTGCGCCAGGACCTCGTCCCGCGACGGCATGCCCGTCATGTCGACGTAGCCACCCGCCCTGTCCTCGTCGGCGGTCGTGTCGCCGGGCCAGGACTGCACGACCCAGCCCAGGTCGAGCTTGGGGTCGCCGACGGTGCCCATCTCCCAGTCGACGATGGCGGCCAGGCGCGCCGGCCCGCCGTTCTCGAACATGACGTTGGCGAACTGGTAGTCGCCGTGCATGAGCCCGGGGATGTAGTCGATGGGCCGGTGGGCCCGCAGCCACGCCGCCGCCTCGTCGAAGCCAGGGAGCTCGCGGCCTTTGATGCGCTCCAGAAAGGCCGTCCAGCGGTCGACCTGGCGCTCGTGGAACCCTTCGGGCCGCCCGAGGTCCGCCAGGCCCTTGGCCTGCCAGTCGACGTTGCCCAGCAGCGCGATGCCCTCGACCAGCTGGAAGGCCAGGCCGCGTCGCTCCTCGAGGTCGGTGTCGAAGGGGGCGGGCCACTGTCGCCGCGTCGACATGGGGGACCAGCCGTCGACGAAGCCCATGATGTAGAAGGTCCGGCCCAGCACGGACTGGTCGGTGCAGACGGCGATCGCCTCGGTGTGGGGCACGTTCGTCCCGGTCAGCGCCTCAATGATGCGCCACTCGCGCAGGATGCCGTCGTCGCGCGACGCCGGCGCACTCGTCGGGGGGATGCGCATGGCGCCATGGAGGTCGCCGCGACGCAGCTCGTAGATCTCGTTCTGGCTGCCGCCCGAAATGTAACGGTGCTCGAGCGGCGCGCCCACGCCGAGTCCTTGGCTGTCGAGCCATGCCGTCAGCTTGTCGACGTCGGCGATGGTCGGCTCGTCGCCGATGGCGAACTCCTCGGTCACGCTCACAGGTTCCCCACCTCCAGCTCCATGTACTGCCCGTACTTCGCTTGGGCCACTTCTTGCCGCTTGGGCAGCCACTGGGTGGGCCAGATGTCGTCACTCTCCTTGTAGTCACGCAGGACCTGGCGGGCCACCGTGACCTTGTGGACCTCGGTCGGGCCGTCGGCGAGCCCCATGACGGCGGCACCGTGCACCATGCCCATGAAGGGCATTTCGTTCGTCGTGCCCAGCGCGCCGTGGATCTGCATGGCGCGCCAGGCGATGTCGTGCAGCACGGTGGGCATGACCACCTTGGCCGTGGCGATGTCCTTGCGCACCCGTTTGTAGTCGTTGTACTTGTCGATCTCCCACGCCGTGTACAGCACGAAGAGGCGGAACTGAATCAGCTGGGCGTAGGAGTCCGCGATGTAGCCCTGCACGAACTGCTTGTCGGCCAGCTTGCTGCCGGCGGTCTCCCGGCTCAGCGCCCGCTCGCACATCATGTCGATGGCCTTCTGGGCCATGCCGATGGTGCGCATGGCATGGTGGATCCGCCCACCGCCGAGGCGGGTCTGGGCGATGGCGAAGGCCTGGCCCTCGCCGCCGAGCAAAGCCTCCTCGGGGACGCGCACCTCCTCGTAGTGAATGAGCGCGTGCGAGCCTTCGTTGACGGGCTCGCCGAAGAGGCCGACGTTGCGCACAATGTTGACGCCCGGCGTGTCGGTCGGCACCAGGAACATCGACATGCCCTTGTAGGGGCTGACGTCGGTGTTGGTGACCGCCATGACGATGAGGAAGGACGCTGTCTTGGCGTTCGACGAGAAGTACTTCCACCCGTTGATGACCCACTCGCCGCCGTCCTTGACGGCCTGGGTCTTGAAGAGCGTCGGGTCAGCTCCCGCGTGCGGCTCCGTCATGGAGTAGCTCGAGAAGCACTCGCCGTCGAGCAGCGGCTGCAGGTAGCGCGCCTTCTGCTCCTCGGTGCCGTAGTGGGCGATGATCTCCGCGTTGCCCGTATCGGGCGCCTGACAGCCGAAGACGATCGACGCCCACTGCGAACGGCCCAGGATCTCGTTGAGCAGCGCCAGCTTCAATTGGCCGAAGCCCTGCCCCCCCAACTCGGGACCCATGTGCGTGGCCCAGAGCCCCTGGCGCCGCACCTCCTCTTTCAACGGGTCGATCGCCTCCCGGCGCTTCCCTTCCAGCGGCACAAATTGCATGTGCGGGAACGCGAGGTCGAGTGGCTCGACCTCCTCGCGGACGAACTGGTCCACCCAGTCGAGCTTCTCCTGGTACTCAGGATCGGTTTCGAAGTCCCACGCCATGTGCAACCCTCCCTCGGTCGGGATTCAGAATATGATTCTGGGTATCAAGAACGCAATACCCACCTCCGCGGACGATGCTCCCCCTGACGACGTGGCCGGCCGGATCGTCCGGCGGACCCTGGCCAAGCGGGAGGACCAGTACGCCAACGAGGTCCGGCGTCTGCTCGACGCCGCCCTCGAGGTCATCCGCCGCTGCGGCACCTCGTCGCGGCCGCGGGTGGCGGACATCGTGGCCGAGGCCGGGCTCTCCAACGACGCCTTCTATCGCCACTTCCGGTCCAAGGATGCCCTGGTCACCGCCATTCTGGAGGACGGGGGCGAGCGCCTGCAGAGCTATCTGGCGCACCAGATCGCCAAGGAGTCGACGCCCGAAGGCCAGGTGCGGCGCTGGGTGCGGGGCGTGCTGGCCCAGGCCGACAAGGACATTGCGGCGACGACGCTGGCCGTGCTGTGGAACGCCAGCGCGCTGGGCGGCGGACCGGCGGCGGGTCGCCACTTCGCCAGTGCCCCCCTGTCCTCTCTGCTGCGCGAACCGTTCGCCGCGCTGGGGAGTATGGCGCCCGAGCTCGACGCATCGCTCGCTGCACATGCCACCTTGGGCATGCTCTCGGACTGTTTGTGGCGGCAGGTCCAGCCCACGCGCGCCGACGTCGAGCGGGTCACCACGTTCTGCCTGCGCTCGGCGAAGGGCTGAGCCCGGCCTAGGCGAATTCCTCGGGCACCCAGCTCGGCGCCCGCTTTTCCATGAAGGCCAGCATTCCCTCGCGCGGCTCGGGCGACTCGGCCAGGGCCCAGAACATTGTCTGGTAGTCGATGAGGCCGTAGCGCTCGTTGAGCATCCGCTTCACGTGCATGCGCGCCATCGGCGGGGTCTGGAGGATCTCCTTCACCGCCTGCATCGCGGCGTCGCGGAGTTGCTCGTGCGGCACCAGTCGGGAGATCACGCCGATCCGTTGCGCCTCGGCGGCGTCGAAGCGCCGGGCCGACAGCAGGAGGTCGCGGGCCACGGCGAGGCCGACATGGGCCGGCAGAACGGCGGCATAGGTGGCGTCGGGAATGCCGCGCAGCAGTTCGGGCACCCGGAACGTCGCGCGGTCACTGGCCACGGCGATGTCGGCCAACATGGCAATCAGGAGGCCGCCGGCCTGGCAGATCCCGTTGACCGCGGCCACCACCGGGGCGCGGCTGTCCCTGATCGTCAGGAAGGGGAGGATGTCGTGCCCGATGTCGGGTGTGGGCTCGTCACCGGGGTCCGAACGCCCGCCGAGGTCCCCACCCGGAGCGAAGACGTCACCTGTGCCGGTGATGATGAGCGCGGCCAGGTCCGGATCGTCGTTCACGATGCCGACGGCCCGCTTAATACCGAAGTACATGGCCGGGGTGAAGGCGTTGCGGGCTTGGGGCCGGTCGATCACGCACCAGGCGACGGCGCCTTCACGTTTGAACCGCAGTCCGGCTGCACCGAGTTCCTCTGACATATGGTCCTCCTTCGTCGGCCGGCTGCGGGGCGACCTTACCGGCCTCCGACTCTCCTTCTGAGGAAGGAAACGTCAGCGAGGAGCGAGTCGCTCTATCAGCTGGTCGATGTACGTCTCCATTACCCCCGCCATGTCGACCCGCGCGGGATCGGTCAGCCATTGGAACTCGACGCCCATGATGGTGGCCATGACCTCGAGCGCAATCTGGTCGACGTCCACGTCCTGACGGATTCGCCCTTCCGCCTTCTCGTCGTCGAGGAGAGCGCGCACGAACTGCCTCCCGATCGCGTAGCGATCAACGAAGAAGTCGTGGAGCGGGTCGTCGGTGTCGAAGCTTTCTGCACCGAGCACGAGGTAGAGCCGCGTGAGCATGGCGCCCTCGGCGTTGTGACGCCCGAGTTCGCGCAAGCTGGAGAGCGTCAGCTGCAGCGGGAAGGCCCGGTCCGGATCGACCGCCGCCATGCGGTCGCGCTCTGCGACCACTTCGCGGAGAAGGCGTTGCTTCGTGCCGAAGTAGTAGAGGAGCCCGGTCGCCGTCATCCCGACCCGTTCGGCCAGCGCCGTGACCCCGGTGCCGCGGTACCCCTTTGTGGCGAACAGCTCGACCGCCGCCTCAATGATCTGCTGCCGCCGCAGGTCGCCGCGCGGCTGCCGGCTGTGTTCGTCGGCCCCGGCGGTCTCGCCATAGGGAGGTCGTCCGGTCGTCTGGGGTCCCTGGTCCTGCCGCTGGTCATCGGCGTCGCTGGCCATGGCGTCATTGGACCCGGCTCCCGCGGGCGGCGTCAAAAGGGGCACCGGCATCCGGCGCAGGGCGGCGGCGCGCCCGGTCCGGATCGCGCCAGTTCAGCGGCCTGAAATTGGCCGATCCGACCCGACGGCGAATGGGCGGCGCCCGGGTGTATCGTCGCCCGGCTCGTCACGTTTTGGACCGGTCGGTACGCTTGCGTCGAGTCCAAAAGTTTCTTATAGTCCTCAAAAATAACATTCTCGCCAAACAGAGTGAGACTACGGGGGCAGTGAATTGACCGATGTCAAAGCGTTGGTGGGCGCGCTGACACTTGAGGAGAAGGCCGCTCTCACTTCCGGAGAGGACATGCTGTCCACCGTTGCCGTGGAGCGGCTCGGGATCCCCAAGGTGCACGTGACCGACGGTCCGAACGGCGCTCGGGGAAATTCGCTTCCCGGAATGGGGAGCGACCCCTCCATCTGCATCCCGTGCGGCTCCGCGCTCGGCGCGACATGGAACCCTGCGCTCGTCGAGACGCTGGGTGCCCTCGTCGGCAGGGAAGCGCGTGACCGTGGTTGCCGAGGACTGCTCGCCCCGACGGTCAACCTGCACCGATCGCCGTTGGCCGGCCGAAACTTCGAGTGCTACTCCGAGGACCGCTCTTGTCGGGGCGCCTTGCCGCCGGGTACGTGCGGGGCGTCCAGTCGGAAGGTGTTTTCGCCACTGTGAAGCACTTCGTCGGCAACGACGCCGAGTTCGAGCGGGCGTCCATCAGCTCGGTCATTGACGAGCGCTCGCTGCGCGAGCTCTATCTCGTTCCTTTCGAGATCGCCGTCACCGAGGGCGGGGCGCTCGCCATCATGACGGCCTACAACCGGCTCAACGGGCGCTGGCTGACCCAGCAGTCCGAGTTCCTGCTCGACATCCTGCGTGACGAGTGGGGTTTCCAGGGCCTGGTGATGACCGACTGGTTCGCCGTCACCGACACCAAGGTGTCGCTCGGCGCCGGGCTCGACCTCGAAATGCCCGGTCCCGCGCGCGGGCTGGGATCGACCGTGGTCGACGCCATCAAGAAGGGCGACGTCGACGAAGCGGATCTCGACGCCGCCGTCGGCCGGCTGCTCGGTGGGCTCGACCGGATCGGTGCGCTGGACGGACCGGCACCCGCACCTGAGCCGAAGACCCCGACGGCCGGCGACGTGGCCCTGCTCCGTCGCGCAGCCGCCGAGTCGACGGTCTTGCTCTCGAACGACGGCGTCTTGCCGCTGGCGCCCTCGGCCGTTCGCATCGCGCTGCTGGGGGCGCCTGCCCTGACGCCCACCATCATGGGAGGCGGCTCGGCCCAGGTGACGCCCCATCACGTGGGGAGCGTGGTCGACGCGCTGGCACAGGCACTCGGTCCCGACCGCACGCTCGTCTACGAACGAGGATGCGAGCCCTCCTCGTCCCCTGTGGTCGTTGGGAGCGCGGTGTTTCGCGCGCCGGACGGCTTCCTGGCCGAGACCCACGCCGGCCTTGTGCTCGGGGGTCCCGTGACCGAGACCCAGCGGCTCGAGCAGCTCCGGATGATGAAGATCGGCCTGAGCTTCGAGCCTTCTGCCGGCGACTGGTCCATGCGGGTCAGCGGGACCGTGGTCCCGGAGGAGACGGGCGTGTTCGAGCTGGCTCTCGCCCAGGCGGGACTGGCCCGGCTCCTGGTCAACGACGAGATTGTCCTGGACGGGTTCACCAATCGCCCACCGCCGGGCGGCAACGACTTCTTCGGGCAGGCCAGCCAGGACCTGGTGGCCGAAGTCCATTTCGAGAAGGACGTGCCCGTCGACATGGTCGTGGAGTACGCCTTCAGCGACACGAGCCTGGCCGGTTTTAGAGTGGGCTTCCGAACCCTTGACGGGGACGCGTTGCTCGAGCGGGCAGTGACGGTTGCCGCTGCGGCGGACGTCGCCGTTGTCTGCGTCGGCACCTCGGCCGAGACGGAGACGGAGGGACGCGACCGCACCACGCTGGCGTTGCCGGGACGCCAGGCCGAGTTGGTCCGGCGCGTCGCCGCGGTCAACAGCCGCACCGTTGTCGTCGTCAATGCCGCGGCACCGGTCGACATGGAGTGGACGGAGGACGTTGCCGCCGTGCTGCAGTGCTGGTTCGGTGGCCAGGAGATGGCTGGGGGACTGGTGGACGTGCTGGTCGGCACCGCAGAGCCCGGAGGGCGTCTGCCCACCACGCTCCCGATGCGACTGGAGCACGCACCCTCGTACGGGAACTTTCCCGGCGAGAACGGCCAGCTGCGTTACGGCGAGGGCCTGTTCATGGGGTACCGCGGCTACGAGCACACTGCGGTCGCGCCCCGGTTCGCGTTCGGGCACGGCCTGAGCTACACGTCGTTCGATCTCGGTGAGCCGACGTTGTCGACGACGAGCCACCGGTCAGGGGGAACGGTGACGGTGAGCGTTCCCGTGACGAATGTGGGGACCCGCGCCGGCTCCGAGGTCGTGCAGTGCTACGTCGCGCCGGAGTCACCGCGCCTCGCACGTCCGCCCAAGGAGCTCAAGGCGTTCGGCAAGGTCGCGCTCGACCCGGGCGAGAGCACCATTGTCGAGTTCGTGCTCGACGATCGCACCTTCGCCTACTGGGACCCGGGTCAGGACGACTGGAACGACGTCCAAGCCTTCGTCCCCGACATGTTCAACTTCCTCTCGCCGCCCGTGCCGCGCCGGGCGCGGGGGTGGCAGGTCGACGCCGGTTCTTACGAAATTCTCATCGGGCGTTCGTCCGATGACATCGCACACCGCTGCACTGTGCAGGTGCCCGACGTTGCGAGCGGGAGTTAGGGAGCAATCATGTCGCACAACATCCGATCCGTAGGGGGAAGAGCCGGGAGGGAGTCTCGAGAGGGACGCTCCCGAAAAGGAGGGGCCATGGGCACCCGAACATCAATCTGGGCCGCGGGAGCTGCCCTCGTCACCATGCTGGGGTCGACGCTGATCTTTAGCCCCGCCGCCGGGGCGGCGAGCCCGGCCGATCAGGGCGTGACAGCGAAGACCATCGCCGTGGGCCTGCCCTACGTGAACTTCGTCGCTCTGAAGAGCCTCGGGGTGACCATCAACGACGGCAACTTTCCTGACGCGTATAAGTCCGTTATCGCCGACATCAACGCAAAGGGAGGGATCAACGGCCGCAAGCTCGTGCTGAGTTCGGTGGAGATGAACCCATCGGTGCCGGCCGAGGCGACGTCGTCGTGCACGCAGCTCACCGAGGACGACCACGTCTTCGTCTCCGTCTCGCCCGTGTTCCCGGCCTGCTACCAGCAGACCCACGACACCTCGGTCATTGCGGGTTCGTTGCCGGAACCACTGTCGGGCAATGTGGCACCCGATTTCACGCTCATCCCTCCCTCGGCGAACTTCGACCCGATTCAGCTCGCCGCCTTCAAGAAGGCCGGGGACTTCAAGGGGAAGAAAGTGGCGATCTTCTACGGCGCCGACTCCGACGCTCCTGAGGTGAAGGTGGTGCAATCGGCGCTCAAGAAGCTGGGTGTCCCTGTCGCGCTGACGGCAGAGGACAGCGTGCAGGCAACCGACGCCGTGGCGTCCGACCAGGAAGTGCAGGCAATCTCCCAGCGCTTCCAGAGTGCGGGCGTCAACGTGGTGATCGGTGTCGGCGGCTCGGGCTCGACGACATGGCCCCGGGCTCAGCTCGACAACCAGAGCACCTACAAGCCCACCTACATCGCCACCAGCCAGTCGTCGCTCCTCTCGTACGTGGAGTCCACCAAGGGTGCAAACCCGTACTTGAAGTACGCGCTCGCTGCGCTCGCCGCGCCGTCCAACTACCAGCAGTGGAAGGACCCGGCAATCAAGAAGTGCGCCGCCGCCTACCACAAGGCCTACCCGTCCGACCCGATGACGGCACCGGTCAACCCGACGACGCCGGGAGCGGGCAACACGACCGATACCTCGTATGAGGCGATTCTCGAGGCCTGCCAGTACCTGGGGCTCTTCGATGACATCGCAACCGCTGCCGGGAAGAACCTGACGACGGCGAGCTTCACCAAGGCGGGCTACGCCCTGAAGAACGCAAGCGTTCCCGGCATCGGCGTGGTTTCGTTCGGTCCCAACCAGCCCTATGCCACGGGCCCGGTGACCATCTACAAGTACAGCCCCGCGAGCGAGACGCTCGTTCCTGCGTCAAGCTAGGCATCGTGACCCTGATCGGCCCCATCTCCGTGCGCAGATGCGCCGTGCGTCCTGACGCGCCGGGGTGGGGCCGAAAGAGGGGATCGGCAGTGCAATGAGTGACCCGACGGTCGGAGGTTTGCCGAGTCCCGGCGCCGCCGACGACAGGAGTGCGGCGGACCTGGCCCATCTGGTGGTCGATTCGGCTGCCGAGCGGCAGTTGGCGGCCGAGTCCATGCCGGAATTCCTGTTTCCCGAGGACATGCTCCCGGGGGCCGGGGAGGACCAGACCACACTGCGCGAGGGCTTGCGCACAGGGGGAGCACGCGCCTTCATCGTGTTGGCCATCATCGTCACCCTGGACAACCTGCAGACCTCCGGGCTCGCCGTTCTTTCTCCCAACATCCAGTCGTCCTTCCACGTCTCGACCGGGGTCATCACCTTCGTGGCGGGGATCTCGGGAGGATTCCTCGTCTTGGGCATCCTGCCGATGGGCTGGCTGGCCGACCGCTGCCGGCGCCCGCCCATCATCGGCTGGGCCACCATCGCGTTCGGACTGATGGTGGCCGCGACGGGCTTCGCCACGAACATCTTCGTGTTCTTCCTGGCCCGCCTCGGTGCCGGCATCTCGCAGTCGAGTACGAACAGTGTCCACGGGTCGTTGCTGGCGGATACCTATCCGATCAACGTGCGCGGCCGGATCTACGCCGCCATGGGCATGGGCCAGGGCCTGGCACTTGCCGCAAGTCCCCTCCTGGTGGGTCTCATCGCCACCGAAGTGGGAGGCCCCAGCGGCTGGCGTTGGGCCTTCTACATCCTGGCCATTCCCACTCTGTTGGTGGCGATCTTCGCCTTCCGCATTCCCGAGCCACCCCGCGGGCAGTACGAGAAGAAGGACGTCCTCGGGGACGTCCTTGGCGACACACCCCCTGCCGCGCCCTCGTTCGAGGCGGCCTTCGAGCGGGTCATGCGTATCCGCACGATCAAGACGGTCCTGATCGCGTTCTCGGCCATCGGCTTCGGGCTCTTCACGGGACCCGTGCTGGGCAACCTCTATCTCAAGCAGCGGTTCGGACTCGATGCCTTCCAGCGCGGCATCATTGGTTCTGTCGGCACCATCGGAGTGCTCATCACGCTGCCCCTCGTCGGTCGGTACTACGACCGTCTCTACCGGAAGGATCCAGCCCGGGCCCTCTCACTCATCGGCAAGGTCGTCCTGCCCGTCGCGGTCATCGTTCCCATTCAGTACTTCATGCCCAACGCGGTCCTTTGGGCCGTCTTCAGCGTGCCCAGTGCCGTCCTGCTCCTGACCGGATTCTCCATGATCGGTCCGGTACTCATCTCGGTGGCGCCGTACCGCTTGCGCGGCATGGTGGGCGCAGTGGGGGGGATCTACGTGTTCTTCATCGGCGCGACCGGCGGCGCCGTACTGGCGGCCCTCCTCGACAGCATTGTGGGCATCCGGACGACTGTTCTGATCATCATGATTCCCTCGACGATCTTCGGGGCGATCATGATCATCCGGAGCGCACATTTCATCCGGAACGACCTGTCCCTCGTCGTCGTGGAGTTGCAGGAGGAGCTCGAGGAGCATCGCCGTCAGGAGGCGGACCCCGAGTCGATCCCTGTCCTGCAGGTCAGCAACGTCGACTTCAGTTACGGACATGTGCAGATCCTCTTCGGGGTCAACTTCGAAGTACGGAAGGGGGAGGTGCTGGCGCTCCTGGGGACCAACGGCGCCGGGAAGTCGACGGCGCTCAACGTGGCGTCGGGGCTCGAAGTTCCCGGGCGCGGTGTCGTGCGCCTCAACGGCCGCGACATCACCTACACCACACCCGAGCAGCGTTCCCGGCTCGGCATCCACCTCCTGCAGGGTGGAAAAGGCGTCTTCGGCCCGATGACGGTGGCGGAAAACCTCGAGATGGGTGGCTTCGTCTACCGCTCCGACAAGTTCGAGCTGCGCCGGCGGGTCGACCGGGTCTACGAGCTCTTTCCTGTCTTGCAGGACCGCCGCGGAGAGCGGGCCCACTCGCTCTCCGGTGGGCAGCAACAGATGCTGGCCTTGGCCATCGCCATGCTGCACGACCCGGCCGTCCTGATGATCGACGAGCTCTCCCTCGGCCTTGCGCCGATCATCGTGCAGGAGCTGATTGAGGTGATGGACGGTCTGAAGGAGGCCGGAGAGACGATGATCATCGTCGAGCAATCGCTGAACGTGGCGGCCGCCATCGCCGACAGGGCAGTCTTCCTGGAGAAGGGGCGCGTGCGTTTCGAGGGTCAGATCCGCGACCTGATGGAACGCGACGACCTGGCTCGGGCGGTGTTCCTGGGGGGCCAGGAGGCCGACTGATGCTCGCGGTGACCTGGCTGAACAGCCAAATCATTTTCGACGGCGTCGTGCAGGG
>DATCEZ010000344.1:0-2981 GCA_036509775.1 Acidimicrobiales bacterium | reverse complement strand
CACGACCGGCCGGAGACGGCGTGACGCCCGTCGGGCCTGGCGTCCCGGCAGGCCCGACAGTGAGATCAGGCACTCGCCAGGTTCTCGTCATCGCGCTGGCCCGTACCGACCGCGCGCGGCGTAGCCAGCAGGCGGTTCGGCGTCACCGAGAGGTTCGTGGCGACGACCACGCCTGTGGCGACGAGCAGCCCACCGCCCACGGCGATCGCAGCCGGAAGCGACGCCGCGAACCCGATGCACAGCGCGGTGATGCCCGCCGTCACGACTCCGTAGGTGACGGCCGCCCAGCGGTGGTCGTAGAGGTCGGCGAACATGAGCGGCTTTCCGATTGGACCCTTACTGACCCCGCGTGAGCGAAGGGCTGACCACACGATGAAGGGCACGACCTTGTGGACGTGGCCGACGAGCGCGGTGAGGAGCCAGCCACCGAAGGCGACGAGGGCCGCCGCGACGAGCGCCAACCCGAACACGTCGTCATGAGGCATCACGAGCGCGCCGGCGAGGGAGAGTCCCGCTCCGGCCAGAAGCCACATCGCCGAGGTCACGACGAAGACGAGGTGCAGATCAGCCTTGCGCCGGCGATGGCGGACGTGTGCCACCAGCGAGACAAGGTGCGCGCCCAGACCAGCGCCCAGGAGGAGGGCGCCCCCCCAGGCAAGGCCCGGCACATTGAAGAGGAGCCCCGGGGACTGCAGCGCGACCCCGGTTGGCACCGCCCACACCGCAATCCGACCGGGCAGGTGGCGTCCGGGGACGTGGGCGAGGAAGAACATCGGCCACAGTTTCTCAGCGACCGCGACGTAGGTGACCCCGAGCCAGCCGAACAGGCCGATCACCCCCATCGTGAGGTCGACGTGTCCGGCGAGGTCGAACCAGTTGCCCTGGCGATCGCCGACGAAGGCAACGCCGAGGCACGCCGTCACGACTGCGCCGGCAAGGGCGAACCGGAGCCCGGTGACCGGAGCCCCCTTACCCCGGACAGCCAGTGGCCCGGCGAAGTTCACCACGAGCAGCGTGATGGCAAGCGCAGCGAGAACCCCGCTGATCGCGGTCATGGCGACCTGCTCGGTCGCGATGCCGGCGGGCAGCATCCACGATGCTGTCAGCCAGGTGAGGAACGTGGCACGCGCCAGTGCGATAGAGCGCAGCGCCCGCCCGGTGATGACCGGGGTGAACTGGTGCATCGCGCCGAGCACGCCCATCGACAAGGTGGCAAGCACCCCGAAGTGCGTGGCGACGACGATCGGGTCGGTCGTCGGGTCGGGGATGCCGGCTCCCCGAGCCCAGATGAAGGCGGCACCGCAGGCGATGAGTCCGATGGACGCCGCCGCCAGGAAGCTGAGCGGCACGGACGGCGGCGGCACACCGCTCGGCACCCCTGCCGGCCGCCCCGCCCAGGCGCCAGCCGGCGATCGTACCGCCGGGCCGGGCGGCTCAGTCGCCATCGTCAGGTCCCCTCAGCAGGCTGGCCATGGTGGCTGCCGCAACCGTGACAGTCATATTCGGGTCGACCGCATCGGGGTCGATCTCCGGGCCAAGCGAGCGATCCCCGAACTCCTCGCAGACCGCCGCCCATAGGTCCATCACGCCTGCGGCGTCGACTCCGAGCTCCGCCAGGGTCCCGTTCGCGGCATCTGGGTCCTCCACGGCACGATCACCCAGCAGCATCCACAGCAGCGCCCTCACCTCCGCCGAGTTCGCTTCACATCCCACCTGATGCGTCTCAGCCGGCATTTGGCTCCTTGCAACTCCCGAACGGGGCAGCTCTGACCTCAGTTGGCCAGAGAGGAGCGGTGGTCATGAAGGTGTGGATCGACCAGGACCTGTGTACCGGGGACGGCCTGTGCGAGGAGATCTGCCCACAAGTCTTCACGCTCCTCGAGGACGGTCTCGCCTACGTCAAGGAAGGCGGACGTGTGCTGGACAACCCCGGCGGAGCCGAGGGAGTAGCACGAGTGCCATTCGAGTTCGAGGACGCGGTACGCGAAGCGGCCGAGGAGTGCCCGGGCGAGTGCATCTTCATCATCGAGGAATAGGTGTGCGGATCCGGCGGCAGCAACCGCGATCGATGGGTCAGTCGTACTTCTCGGTGCGCACCCGACGGGGGTCGACGCCGAGATCGGCGAGCGCGGCAGCTATTTGCTCGACCATGGTCGGAGGGCCGCACAGGTACGCCTGCGGGGGAACCTCCACGCCGAGCACCTCGGCCAGCAGCTCCCGGTCGATCCGCCGGTGATAGGCCGCCCGGTGCTCATCGGGGTCCCGGGTTACTGCGTGGACCACGCACAGCCAACCGTGCTCCTCTGAGAGACGAGCCAGTTCGTCGCGGTACAGGGCATAGTCGTAGGTGACGGCCGAGCACACCAGGCACATCGGGACCTCCAGGCCTACCGCAGACGCGTAGCGGACCATGGCCATGAGCGGCACGAGCCCGCTGCCGGCCCCCACGAGCAGCACTGGGTCGCCGTCATTCCCGGTCCAGGTGAAGCGTCCGTACGGACCGCGCACCTCGAGGCGCTCGCCGATATCGAGGTCGCGGACGAGGCGGGGGGAAATCACCCCGCCTGGCACTTCGCGCACCCCCAGGTCGATGACCGCCGGGTCGGGTAGGGGCGACGAACCGACCGAGTAGGCCCGCTGGACCGGCCGGGGATGTCCCGGTACGCCGAGACGGACGTTGTAGTACTGGCCGGGTAGGAAGCCCTCGGTCTCGCCCAGCCGGAGCCGCAGGGTGACGGCATCAGGTGCCTCCTCGAGGACCCCGATCACCTCGGCCTCCTGCCACCGAGGGGGTGACTTGGCAGATGTGGACCGGTTCGCCACGACCGACGAGCCCGCGAGCGAGGAACTATTCACACAGCGATACTAAAAGGCTATAGTTCTAGTTATCAACAGAATAAATGGTCGGCCGAACCAGCAAAGGAGGTGGCATGGCAACCGTCGATGCACGACCGATCATCGCGGCGGGTGGCGAGCCGTTC
>DATCEZ010000343.1:0-5911 GCA_036509775.1 Acidimicrobiales bacterium | reverse complement strand
GTAGTTCTCCGCGCCCGAGGCGACGAGTGCCTCGAGCGCTTCAGCGACGTTCTCCAACTCCATACGACGATGGAAGCACAGGGTTGTCACACATTCGGCCTTAAGAATCGGTGCGAATTTTGCCGAAAACCTTCTGACATTTCGTCGCGCAATGCGACCGTTCTACAGGGCGTTCGCCGTCCAAATCGGGCGGAATGGGGTCCGGCGCAGCGAGGCGGGCTGCTTACGAAACAGTCAGCCGCGCCCGGCCATGAGCGGCACCGGCCGGGCCAGGCTCCAACTGAAGGTGTCCTCAATGTCAGCCAACGCCAGGGGCGAAGCCAGGTCGGCCACGGTCGGCCCGACGCGGTCGGCCACCGACTGCAGCAACGCAGCGTCGAAGCCCCACAGGTCGACCGCATTGGCGCCCAAAATGCGACGCAGGTCGTCCTCGGGCATCCCCCCGAAGATGTACCGGAGCGTCTCACGATGCACCGGCGCCGCGCCCTCCAGGTGGGGGTAGTCCGCCCCCCACATGAGCTTGTCGATGCCGATCTCGTGGCGCATCTCGGCCTCGTAACGCTTCATGAGCGAGCCGCCCATCCAGACGTGCTTCTCGAAGTAGTCCCGGGGCCGCATCTGCAGATAGGAGCGCACGGGTGCGCCGCCGTGGGTGTCGAAGAACGACTCCATGTCCCGGATGAGCGACGGCAGCCACTGCACGCCGTTCTCGGACACGACGACCTTCAGGTCGGGGTGGCGGTCGAACACGCCGCCGAAGATCATGAACCACAGCGGGCGACGGGTGAAGACGAACACCTCGTAGAGCCCGAGCATGCCGCCGTGCTCGGCGTCGTAGAGGAACTTGGTGTCGGTGGCCGAACCGGAGGCGCCGGTGTGCAGGTTCACGACCATGCCGTGTTCCTCGCACGCCGACCAGAAGGGCTCGTAGTAGTCGTCGGCATAGCCGGGCAGCCGGGAGGTGACCGACATGGCGGGCAACATGACGCCACCGAAGATCCCGTTGGTACGGGCCCACGCCACCTCCTCGACGGCGCGGTCCATGTCGTGGAAGTCGATCGGCATGACGCCGGCCCGGCGACCGGGTGCCGCCGCACAGAAATCGGCCAGCCAGCGCACGTAGCCGTGCAGCGCCGGCCACACCACTTCGAGGTTCTTGTCGGTCGTGGCGCCCAGGTACATGGCAGGGCTGAGTCCGCCCGCCAGAATTGGTCCCGGCAGTGCCACCTCGGCATGGATCCCCTGCTCCTCCAACACTGCCAACCGGCGCCCGTCACCATCGCCCGGCACGACCCAGTCGGTGCCGTAGTGCACCAGCCAGCTCTCGGCCGCTGCGATGTCCACGCCCATGCCGGCCAGGCGGCGGGCGGCGGTGGCACGGACGGGATCGGTGTCGTCGACCTCACCGGGATCGAAGCCACCGAACATGGAGATGGCGAGATTCGACATGTCGCCGAAGGCGGCGACCGCCTCGCGCTGCGCCGGGTCCACGTAGGAGAGGAAGTGGTCCAGGCTGTCCGGCGAGGCGTGCGTGTCGGCCGACACCACGATGTAGTTGCGCCCCCGCCCCTGCGCGACCGTGGTCGCTCCCTCGCTCATGCGATGCCCTCCCTGGACCTTGCCCGACCCTTGCGATCGCCTCTGCCGGACGTCCTGGTCAGTGACCCGCACACTACCGCCGGCGCTCAGCAGCGAGTGGCGGGCCGGAAAGAGCAGGACGGAGACCGGACCGGACCGGACGGAGGCCGGAGCCGGAGCCGAAGGAGGCCGGAACCGGACCGGAAATAGCCGGAAGGGGGAGGAAGGAGCAGGAATGGGGCCGCCGGCGCCGGTAGCGTCTCTGCTGCGTGCACACCTCGTCCACCCTGATACTCGTCCTGGCCGTGTTCGCCGCCAGCCTGGTCGAGATGGTCGAGGCGCTGACCATCGTGGTGGCGGCCGGCGTGAGCCGCGGCTGGCGCCCCGCCCTCGAGGGCGCGGCGGCGGCGCTGCTGGTGCTCGGGGTGCTCGTGCTCGCCGTCGGCGTCCCGCTGATCCGCTACATCCCGCTCGGCGCCCTGCGCGTGGTGGTCGGTGCGCTCCTGTTGGTGCTCGGCCTGTCGTGGTTGCGCAAGGCGATCCTGCGGGCGAGCGGCCACAAGGATCCGCACGACGAGGACAAGATTTTTGCGGCCACAGTGGCCGAGCTCAGCGCCGAGGACGAAGCGGCGGCGGCGTTGCCCACCGCGGCCCGGACGAAGAAGCACGACGGCGTGGGCTTCGCCGTCGCCTTCAAGGGCGTCTTCTTGGAGGGCACCGAGGTCGTGCTGATCGTCGTCAGCCTTGGGGCGGCCCAGCACCGCCTCGGCCTGGCCGCCCTGGCCGCAGCCGCGGCCGCCGTGCTGGTGGCGGTGGTCGGCCTGCTGGTGGCGCGCCAGCTCAGCGAAGTCCCCGAGAACACCATTAAGACGGTGGTGGGAGTCATGTTGGCCAGCTTCGGCGTGTTCTGGGTCGGCGAGGGCGCGGGTGTGCACTGGCCCGGCAGCGACCTGGCCATCCCGGTGCTGGTCGGGTTCTTCGTCGTCGTCTTCTTCGCCTTCACCGCGTACATGCGCACACTGCTGCCCGCGCCGATTCCCGAAGAGGCGACGCCGTGAGCGCGGTGACACGGGCCCTCCGGGCCTTTGGCCTCTTCTGGTGGGACTTCCTCGTCGGCGAGACACCCGAGCTGGCCCTGGCCACCGGCGCCCTCGTCGGCCTGGCCTTTCTGCTGGCCGGCCAGCGCTGGGTCGGCGCCATCGTGTTGCCGTTGGTAGCGGCAGCGTTCCTCTTTCTCAGCACGTACAGAGGGCGGCGGCGAGCACCGCGCTCCTAGCCGTTCGCACAGCCCCGGCTTACGTCAGCTGCGCGCACCGGCTCAATGGCCGGCGTCCACCGGCGACGGTGAGTCGGACCCGGGACCGGGTTGCTGTTCCTCCTCCGGGCCCTCGAGGGTGCGCTCGGGGAGGAGGAGGACCGCACCGATGAGGAAGCAGATGGCGCCGACGAACGTGCCCAGGTTCGTCAGGGCCACGCTGAGCAACTGACCGCTCGATGTGACGTAGGAGGCGATGGCCGACACACCGAAGGCGATGGAGCCGGCCAGGTTCAGCGCGGTGATCTGCCACGAAATGCGCGACGGCCGCCAGGCAAAGGGACCATTGCACTCCTCGGCCCAGGCCAGCCAACTCGAGACGAGGAAGCAGATGGAGCCCAGCGCGTCGGGCCGCCAGATCGGATGATGGGCCGGCGAGGCGCCCAGCCCGACGAGCAGCGCACTCAAGGTGGTCCGGTTGAACCACACGGTGCCGATCAGTTGGATGCCGGCCGCCCACCAGTCGATGCGGCGATGCCGGATCCGCCAGAGGGAGCCCAACCCGTCGCGGTGTGGTTCCACGAGGGCGGACGGCGCGGAGGCGACCTCCATGTACTGCAGGAAGGAGGCGGTGGTGAAGAAAATGGACCCGATGAAGAAGGTGATGTTGTCCGGCGTCACCCCGACGGCGGTCGCATAGGGCGGGAAGGAGCCCAGCGCGAAGCAGACCGAGCCGACGGCGAACAGCACGCCCATCCACCACCCCAGGGCGGAAGGGGCCCACCAGGTCGAGCCGCCGGGGACGCGGCCGGCGTGCTTGCGGTGCCAGCGTGAGTCCCAACGGAGGCGGGTGCCGTCGGGCAGCCGGTAGACCTCACGCGTGACGAAAGGCCCGAAGCCGCGGCTGGCCACACGATGCCAACCCTTCGGCACGTCGACGTAGCCGGCCCGCATGGGCCGTCACCCTAGGAGGGCGTCGGCAGCGGGCAACAGGCATGGCCGGTCGACAGCGGATGTCAGCACCGATTGAATGGTCGCGTGAGTGACGCTGCACAACCCAGGCTGCGCTCGGTCGTGCTCGACACCACCGACCCCCGCCGGCTGGCCGACTTCTACCACCGGCTCCTCGGCTACCCCTACGGCCCGGGCTTCGATCCGTCCGCCCGAAGGAGAGCGGACCAGACCGACGACGAGGTCGACTGGGTGTTGCTCGAGATCTCCCCGGGCGGTCCCCACCTGGCGTTCCAGCAGGTGGATGAACTGCCCGAGTCCACCTGGCCGACCACCGACGTCCCCCAGCAGCTCCATCTCGACCTCACGGTGCCCGACAAGGAGGTGCTCGCCGAGCAGCACCGGCGTGCCCTCGACCTGGGGGCGCGTCTGCTCGTCGACGAATCCGACGACCCTGACGAACCGATCTACATTTACGCCGATCCCGACGGCCACCCCTTCTGTATTTTCGTGAAGGCGTCAACCTCGTAGGAGCTGACCCGCCCGCCCATCGGGCATCATGTGGGCTCGCCGATCGGCCGGCGACGACGTAGGGGAGGATCACCGATGAGCACCGAGACGCGTGGTGTCGTCGCCACAGCAAAGGGCGCGCCGGTCACCGTGGAGACGATCCTGGTGCCCGATCCCGGGCCGGGTGAGGCGGTCGTCACCGTGCAGGCATGCGGGGTGTGCCACACCGACCTGCACTACCGCGAGGGCGGCATCAACGACGACTTTCCCTTCCTCCTCGGGCACGAGGCCGCCGGCGTCGTCGAGTCGGTCGGCGCCGGCGTGACCGACCTCGCACCGGGCGACTTCGTCGTCTTGAACTGGCGGGCCGTGTGCGGCGAATGCCGGGCCTGCCGGCGCGGCCGTCCCTGGTACTGCTTCGCCACGCACAACGCGACCCAGAAGATGACGCTGACCGACGGGACGCCCCTCTCCCCCGCCCTCGGCATCGGGGCCTTCGCCGAACGCACGCTCGTGGCGGCGGGCCAGTGCACCAAGGTCAACCCGGCCGCCCGCCCCGAGGCGGTCGGGCTGCTCGGCTGCGGCGTCATGGCCGGCATCGGCGCCGCCATGTACACCGGGCAGGTCGGGCCCGGAGACTCGGTGGCGGTCTTCGGCTGTGGCGGCGTCGGGTGCGCCGCCGTCGCCGGGTCCAAGCTGGCCGGCGCGACCGTCGTCATCGCCGTCGACAAGGACCCGCGCAAGCTCGAGCTGGCCAAGGAGTTCGGCGCCACCCACACGGTCGACGCCAGCGCGACCGATCCGGTCGAGGCGATCAAGACGCTCACCGCCGGCTTCGGAGCCGACGTGTGCATCGAGGCGGTGGGCAACCCCGTGGTCATGGAGCAGGCCTTCTTGGCCCGCGACCTGGCGGGGACGCTGGTGCAGGTGGGCGTGCCCACCCCCGACATGCGCATCGACCTGCCGATGATCGAGTTCTTCGGACGGGGCGGCGCGCTGAAGGCGAGTTGGTACGGCGACTGCCTCCCCTCACGCGACTTCCCGATGCTGGTCGACCTCTACCTCGACGGGCGGCTCGACCTCGACCGGTTCGTGAGCGAGACGATCGGGATCGAGCAGGTCGAGGAAGCCTTCGCGCGCATGCAGCGCGGCGAAGTGCTGCGCTCCGTCGTCGTGCTGTAAGTAACGCCCGGGGGGCGTCGCGGCCCCAACGGCGACGCCGGTCAACCTTCGTCTTCCGCCGCTACTTCTTCTTCTTTGCCTTCGTTGCCTTCTTCGCCTTCTTTGTCTTGCCCCCCGAGAAGAGCTCATGCCAGCTCTTCTCCTCGAGGTCGACGCCGAACTTCTTCGCCGCCGCCTCAATGCGCCGCCAGGCCCGGTCGCGCTCGTTGTCTGTCACACCCTCGACCTGGTCGAAGCGGGCCACGGCGTTGCGAACATGCGTGGCGTCGACCAGCGGCTCCTTGCGCTCATTGGGAAAGGCGAACTGCTTGTCGTCGGGCTTCTTCTTGTCGGCCGTGCTCAGACCAGACGCTTTCTTCTGCTTTGTCGTGGCCATCAGGTCCTCCTCGAAGACACCACTCCCCACGGCGCCATACCCACGGCCCGTGTCGGCAA
>DATCEZ010000342.1:0-2294 GCA_036509775.1 Acidimicrobiales bacterium | reverse complement strand
CAGACCTCCTCGACGCTCAGACCCTCGGCGGCCAGTGCGTCCTGCCATAGGGACAGATCGAAGCGCTCGGACCATTCCTGGAAGGTGCCTCCGCCGCGCCAGACCCGCTCGATCACGGCGCCCATCCGCCGGTCACCCCGGCTGGCCAGTCCCTCCGCCACGGATGCAGACGGCTCGTGCCAGCGGATGGTGAGGCCACGCGTCCGGCGGGCCTCCTCGCGCAGGAGCGCCACCTTGCGCTCGAGCTCGGCCACGGTGTCCTGGCCGAACCACTGGAACGGTGTGTGCGGTTTGGGGACGAACCCGCCCACGGACGCCACCACGGTCACCCCTTTGTGGTACTGCCGGCCGATCTCGACACAGCGAGCACCGAGTCGCGCGATGCCGAGCACGTCCTCGTCGAGTTCGGTGGGCAGGCCGATGAGGAAATAGAGCTTGACCCGCCGCCAACCCTGGCTGAAGGCGGCATCGACCGCGCCGTAGAGATCCTCCTCGGTGATCAGCTTGTTGATCACCGTCCGCATCCGCCACGTCCCGCCCTCGGGGGCGAACGTCAGACCGGTGCGCTTGACCTTCTGAATCTCCGCCGCCGTCCCCACCGTGAAGGCATCCACCCGGAGCGAAGGAAGGCTGACCGAGACCCGGCCACCGTTTTCGGGGTCATCGACGACGGCGCGCACGGTGCCCTCTATGCCGGAGAAGTCCGCCGACGACAGCGAGGTCAACGCCACCTCGTCGTGGCCGCTCCATTCGAGGCCACGCTGCACCATCTCCTGCACCTGGGCGGCCGGTCGCTCGCGCACGGGTCGGGTGATCATGCCCGCCTGGCAGAAACGGCAGCCGCGCGTGCAACCGCGGAACACCTCGACGTTGAGGCGGTCGTGGACCACCTCCGTGAGCGGGACGAGCGGGCGGGCGGGCAGCGGCCACTCGGCCAGGTCGCTGATCGTCCGCTTCGCCACCTCGGCAGGCACCCCAGAGTCGACAGGGAGGGTCGAGACCAGCCGGCCGTTCTCATAGCTCGGGGTGTAGAGGGCGGGCACGTACACCCCGTCCAATCCGGCCAATGCGCGGAGGAGCATCGTCCTGTCACGAGCCTCGGGTGGCGACGCGTGCAACCAATCCGCCAGCACTTCGTTAATTTCGCTGACGACCTCCTCGCCGTCACCGAGGACGAAAGCATCGACGAAGTCGGCCAGGGGCTCGGGGTTGTAGACGCAGTGGCCACCGGCGACGACGAGGGCGTCGGCGCCACCGCGGTCCGCCCCATGCAGCGGCAGGCCGGCCAGATCGAGCATGTTGACGAGGTTCGTGTAGACGAGCTCGGCCGAGAGGTTGAAGGCCAGCACGTCGAAGGCGGAGGCCGGCAGATGCTGCTCCACGCTGAACAGCGGCAGCCCCGCAGCCCGCATGGCGTTCTCCATGTCCACCCATGGCGCGTAGGCGCGCTCGGCCAGGGCATCGGGACGCCCATTGAGGATTTCGTAGAGGATCTGCAGTCCCTGGTTCGGGAGGCCGATCTCGTAGGTGTCCGGGTAGAGCAGCAGCCAGGCCACGGTGCCGGGTGTGTGCTCGGGGTACACAGATCCCTGCTCACCCCCGATGTAGCGGGCGGGCTTGGACACCCCGGGCAGGATGCGCTCGATCTGCGGCCAGAGGGTCTCCATCCGCATCAACCTTACGGGACGCTCAGCCACCGCCCGTGGTGGTGGAGGTCGTCGTGCTCGATCCGCCGGTGCTGCCTGTCTTGGGCGCCGTGGTCGTGGTCGTGGGCGTCCCCAGCGGGGGGTTGACTGCCGGTGCCGTCTGGCTGGCCGGATTGGCCGGCGTCGGCGTCTTGACGGCGGCAATGGGGTTGGCGGCCAGGTAGTCGTAGGTGTTGCGCACGACCGGAGCGGCAGCGTCGGCCCCGTAGCCGCCTTGCGCGATCACGACCAGCACGACGTACTGAGGATTGGGATTGGGACCGAAGGCCACGAACCAACTGTTGGGCTCCTCGCCCTTCTGGTTCGACGCCGTACCCGTCTTCCCGGCCAGGTTCCACGACGTGGGGAAGCCCTGGAAGGCCCCGTACCCCGTCCCCGTGGGATTCGAGATGACGCCCTCGAACCCTTGAAGCATCGCGGAGTAGTCGGCGGGTGAGATGCTCACGTGCCCAGTGACCTGCGGGGTGATCTTCTTGACCATCTTGCCGGTCAGCGGGTCAACGACCTCCGAAGCGATCTGGGGCGCATAGCGGGTCCCGCCGTTGGCGAAGGTCGAATATGCCACCGCCTGCTCAATCGGCGTCAGCA
>DATCEZ010000341.1:0-4611 GCA_036509775.1 Acidimicrobiales bacterium | reverse complement strand
TCGGTGCACCTGGCCGACTGGCCCGTGGCCGACGCGGGTCGTGTCGATTCGGATCTCGAAGCGCAAATGGCTCTGGCCCGGCGCCTGACGTCTTTGGGGCGCGCCGCCCGGAGCGAGGCCTCGGTCAAGGTGCGTCAGCCGCTCAAGCGGGCGTTGGTGTTCCTGCCTGTTGGGTCGCCCGAGATCCTGCGCGACATTGTGGCTGACGAGCTCAACGTTGACGAGGTCGACACGGCCGAGGAGCTGAGCGACGTTATTCAGTTCGAGCTCAAGCCGAATTTCAAGACGCTGGGCTCCCGTCTGAAGGACCTGGTCCGGGAGGTCCAGCCTGCGTTGGAGGCGCTTGACACCGCGGCCGCCGCGGCAGCGCTCGAGGAGGGTCAGTCCGTCACCGTCATCCTGGGTGGCGAGCCGATGGAGCTGTCACCCGAGGACGTGGTGTTGCGAGTCCGGGGGCAACAGGGCTTCGCCGTGTCTCGCGAGGGTGGCGAGGTGGTCGCTTTGGACCTGAACCTCGACGAGGGCCTGCGTAAGCGGGGGCTGTCCCGCGACGTGGTGCGGCTCATTCAGGATCTGCGCAAGGCCTCCGGGCTGGAGGTCTCCGACCGCATCCGCATCCACGTGGTCGGGCTCGATGTCATCGCCGAATTCTTCGACTTCATCGGCCGCGAGGTGCTGGCGGTTTCGATCGAATCCGGGCCGGGTGAGGGGGAGGGCGTTGTTCTGGAACTGGAGGACGAGTTGTTGACCGAGCCGGTGCGGGTCTGGATCCGGCGGGGCGGCCAGGATCAGCGCTGATCGGCTTCAGCGCGCGGGTCGCCGGGGAGCAATGACCCGGTGAGGGCGATCTGGACGCCTCCGGTGGCTGCCGGGTCGAGCACGACGAGGCCACCTTCCCAGCGGACAATCGTGATGCCGGCCCGGTGGAGCGCGTCGGTCGCCTCGCCCAGGTCGTCGACCTGCAGGGCCAAGAGGTGGGTGCGCGGCCGCTCGTAGGTGCGGCCCCATAGCGCGCGACCGTCGTCGCCCGGCAACGGAAAGAGCGCGAGGGTGCAGTCGCCGAGGGATACGCCCGCCATGGGATGGCCCGGGGCGGCGTCGCCGTGCACAAAGGTCACCGTGGTGCCGAGGAGCGCGGCGAAGCGGCCGGCCCAGGCGAGGGGGTCGTCGACCAGCGCGCCGACGAAGGCATGATGCGTGGCCGGCGCCAGCACCCGGGCGGCCGGTAGCGGGTCGGGTGGGGGAGCGCCGAAGCGGGGATCGACGGGGAGCTCGAAGGTGCTCCACTGGAAGAAGATGCCTCCGGTGTCGCGGGGGTCGCTGAAGCACATGGCGGGAAGGGGGCGGGCCGCAATGTGCACCTGCTCCTGCTGGAGGTGGGCCATGGTCGCCTCGAGGTTCTCGACCTGCAGCGCGATGGAGTGCATGCCGCCACCGAAACGCTCGACGAACTGGGCGGCCGCGCCCTCGCCGATGGGCTGGCCGATCTCAATGGCGTTGTCGCCCGCCCAGGCCATGCCGCCGCGGCGCCCGATGCCCGGCTCGGTCGACTCGCTGTACTCGAGCACCGCGAGCCCGATGAGGGTGGCCAGGTTCCGGACGGCGAGGTCGTAGTCGGCCACCATCGCCGTGGAATGGAACAGCCACCGCACGTGGTGCCGCCGGCGGGCGGTCTTGCTCATGTCGTCATCTTCATCGCCCGGCCGTCACCGGGAGCTCAATGCCGGTGACGTTGCGCGCGCCGGGACCGGCCAGGAAGACGACCGCCTCGGCCACGTCGGCCGGGTCGACATGGCGCCGCAGCGCTGCGCCGGCGGCCATGCGGGTGGAGACCTCGTTGACGCTCTCGCCGCTGTGGGTGGCGATGGCGTCCATCATGGCGTCGAGCGGCGCGCCGGTGACGAAGCCGGGCGTCACGATGTTGACCCGCACGTGGGCCCGGCCGAGCTCCTTGGCCATGGTGAGGGAGGCGGCGACCATGGCGCTCTTCGTCGCCGTGTAACGGGCACGGCCAGCGGGAAGGGCCCGCGTCCCGATGGTGCCGACCTGGGTGATGGAGCCGCCCGGGTTGGGGCCCATTGCGTGCGCGGCCAGCCGGCTCAGTTCCATCGTCCCGATGACGTTCACCTCGAAGGCACGGCGCCACGACTCCCATTGGCCGTCGGCGACGGCGCCGGTCTCTCCGCCGGCAGTGGCCACGTTGACCAGTATGTCGACCCGGCCCAGGCGATCCATGGTCTCGTCGACCAGCGCCCGGCACGAATGCAGGTGGGCGAAGTCGAAGGCGATGGGCAGCACGTGGCTCCCGGGTCCGGGCCCGGACGGGCCGGAGGCGACCATTTCGAAGGCCATCGCTTCGAGTCGCTCGGCATCCCGGGCCGCCACCACGACGTCGGCGCCCTCCCGTCGCAGCGCCGTGGCACAGGCCCGTCCGATGCCGGGCCCGGCGCCGGCGACGATGGCCACCTTTCCGTCGAGGGATGTCATATGAGGTCTCGCGCTCGTCCGGTCTCTGTCTGGTCTGAGGGCGATCAGTCGCCCAGGTCGGGTGCCCACTGGACACCGTTGATGTGGCCGCCGCCGTCGACGAAAAGCGTGTTGCCCGTGACGTAGCGCGCATCCTCGCTGGCCAGGAAGACGGCCACCGGAGCGATGTCCTCCTCGGGGTCGCCGAGGCGGCCCATCGGGTTGGAGGCGTCAGCCGCCGCCTGGAGCTCGGGATGGGCCTCGAACACGGCACGCGTCGCCGCCGACTTCGCACCCGGGCAGATGACGTTGACCCGGATCTGCCACGGGGCCCACTCGCGGGCCGCCGTCCGGCTGGCCGCCCGCAGGGCCTCCTTGGCCACGTTGTATGACGTCGTGCCCATGTGCGCGTTGACGCCGTTCAGCGAGCACAGGTTGACCACCGCGCCGTCCCGCTTTGCTTTCATGATCGGCAGCACCGCCTGCATCCCCCAGAACGGACCGAGCAGGCCCATGGAGAGCCCCCACTGCATCTGCTCGTCGGTCATCGCCTCGAATCGTCCGAGCGTGCCGCCGCCCCAGGCGTTGTTCACAAGGATGTCCACCGTGCCCCAGGTCTGGACGGCGACCGCCACCATGGCCGTCACGTCGACCTTGGCGCTCGCGTCGGTGTGCACGAAGCGCACGTCGGCGTCGAACTCGTCCCGGGAGGCGGCGGCGACCGCCTCGCCCGCGTCGTCGTCGATTTCGGCCACCAGCACCTGGGCGCCCTCGCGGGCGAACCGGCGCACAATGCCCCGCCCAATGCCGTCACCGCCGCCGGTGACGATGGCCACCTTGCCGCGCAGTCGGTCGGTACCGGTTCCGGTCATTGGGGTCTCACCGTAGCCAGGAAGATTCCGGTGTGCCTCTCCCGGTGCGCGGCAGCCGATTCTCCCTCGACAGTCGTCAGACCCGTGTAGTGAACTGCGAGGCATGGAGAAGAGGACCGAGGTATCTCGTCACATCGCCGCTTCGCCCGAACAGGTGTACGACGCCATCTCTGACGTGACGCGTATGGGTGAGTGGTCCGAGGAGTGCCGCGCCTGTGCCTGGCACGAGGGCTCCAATGGTGCAGTCGTGGGCGCCACGTTCGACGGCCACAACGAATATGGCGAGCACCGTTGGACGACCCAGGGCAAGGTCGTTGAGGCGGACCCCGGGCGGGCCTTCGCCTTCGAGTGCTCCATGATGGACTTCCACTTCTCCACGTGGGGCTATCGCATTGAGCCGACGGAGTCGGGCTGCCAGGTGACGGAATGGAATGAAGATCTGCGGCCCGAGTCGGTCCTCGAGTTCAGCCGGCAGACCTCCGGCGTGGACGACCGCACGGAGCGGAATCGTCAGACGATGAGCGGCACCTTGGCCAAGCTCGCCGAATCTCTCGAAGCTTGAAGCAGGTTGGCCACTCAGACGAGTATCCGGCCGGTGTCCTTGAGCGCCTCCTGGACAATCCGGCGCGCCTTCGGAATCCGGGTGCGGGATCTGACATCGGATCCATCGTCTTGCCGGCGGCGGTTCTCGGTCGGCAACTGGGTGCCCCAGTCCGGCACTTATACGGCGTGTGGACAAGTCTGCCGGTGTTAGGTGGGTCGACCGCGATCTTGATCGCAGCTGAATTGTCCACTGTCCGGTTGTCAGGGTTGCTACTTGCCGTCCGAGTCAATCGCGAACTGGCGGCGCGATGCCGGGAGCACACGCCAGAGCCGTCCGACGAGAATCGCCAGCCCAAAGACGCACACGTAGACGAGCGGCAGCAACGTGCCGCCCACCTCGGTGGCCTTCCCGTTGACGAACGTGAACGTCGCATCGGTGAAGACATAGGCGACACCGTGCCAGTGGAACAGTCCAGTGGCGTGCGGATTGGCCGCGATTACGCCCCCCTTGAAGGCGTCGATTCGGGCATTTGACAACCAGAACATGAGCACGAACGCCGGTAAGGCGACGCAGATTGCTGCCCACCAGGAAGGTCTCGGTCCGCCGTACTCAGCAAGAATGTAATCGGCGGCCATCGTGCGGACGTTGCCCAACCGACGCAAGGCTTCCTTGGTGCCGACGTCGGCGGAGGCCGCCCGCAGGTTGACTCGCAGCTCGCGGCGCTTCGCG
>DATCEZ010000340.1:0-4288 GCA_036509775.1 Acidimicrobiales bacterium | reverse complement strand
TCGCCATGGCCGACGCCCTGTGCGCCTTCGGGGTAAGCCACCACTGGCCCGAGGGCGCACGCAGCTTCACCACGGTGGGCTGCTCGGCCAACTTCATCTCGAGCGCACGGGAGGACGAGCGAGTCACCGCGACGGCGTCACCGTTGCATCTTGGGCGGACGACTCAGGTGTGGGACGCCACGGTGACGAACGAGACGACCGAGCGGTTGATGGCTTCGTATCGCTGCACCCAGCTGATCTTGTACTGAGTTCCTGCGGTGGGTGATCGCCCGACGGTTCGCACCCCGAGCGCATGCTTCCGTCGCGCTAGGCCAACGCCCGTACGAACGCTGGCCGCTCCGCCGCCCACCAGCGCCTGCGTCGGTCCCAGCGTTCCTGGCCGCCCATCCACTCCCACATCATGACGAAGCCCGGCTCGCCGAGGTCCGCGTGGCGCTTGACGAACTCCCCGCTGTGCGCCATGGCGTCGTCGAGGATCTCGAGCATGTCATCACGCCCCGGCCGGTCGAGCCCGTAGCTGTCGCACACGAGGCGGAGGCGCGACGGCTTGTCCGGGCCGTCCCAGCCGAGCAGCGCCGCACTCTCATCGTCGTCGATCGGCACGCACATGCGGGCGAACTGCGCCAGGTCGTAGACCGGCCGGCCAGGGGCGCTGAAGTCGAAGTCGAGCAGGCCGACGGCCACGCCGTCCCTGAACACAACGTTCTCCAGGCAGATGTCGTTGTGGCACACGATGGGCCCGCCTCGGGCATCGGCGATCTCGTCGCTCCAGCTCAATCCCGGCGCGGTGCCGTCGAACGCCGCCGCCGCTCGGTGGAAGCGGGCGATGAGCTCGGCCACGGACGCCAACGCGCCGTCCGCCAGGGCCCACTCCGGGTACGGGGCTGCCGGCGCGTCGCCTTCGATGAACTCGAGCCGCTCGCGCCCGTCGGGGTCGATTCCAAACGGCTGGGGCACGGCCTCGAAGCCCGCGGCGCGCACGTGGCGCAGGAAGGCGAAGACCGACTGCGAGTGCGGGTTCGACGGCCGCAGCACGTGGGGGCCCACGCGCACGACGAGGCCGCGGTTGGCCACCCCACCGTGCAGCACCTCTTCATCCCCGTCGTCCACGACGGGCACCCTACCGAGCGGCTCGGTCGGGTTACTCGCTCAGCCGGGGAGACGCCATGGTGGACAGTTCAGCCACGGCGGCCGCTGCCTCGGGGTCTTCTTCATAGACCCGCTTTCCATGCCGGAGACGCTCGCGCCACAGGTTCGGGTCATAGGTGGCCGGCATGGAGCGCTCCATGAACTCGCCCAGCACGCGCACGAAGCGGGCCGGGTCCGTGTGGTGCGGGAAATGCCCGGCTCCGTCGAAGATCTCGAGGGCGCTGCCCGGCATCACCGCATGGATGAGGCGGCCGTGGCCGAGCGGGATGATGGCGTCCCGGCGCCCCCAGATGATGAGGGTCGGAATCCCCTCCGCCAGGTAGGCCCGGTCCACCATGGTGATGACCTGACCGTTCCAGTCGACGCTCGAGCGGAGAGTGCGCAGGATGGCCATGCGGGCCTCCGTGTTGGGCAGCGCGTCGAACACGGCCAGGATCTCCTCCGCATCGCGCCCGAGGGCCGTGTCGAAGATGCGCAACAGCTCGGCGCCGATCCGGCTGGCGAAGCGGATCGGGGGCAGGCCGAGGAAGGGCATGAGGACCTCAATGCCGGGCACGGCCGCGACGCGCAGCAGCGGGCTGACCGTCCGCCCCACTCCCCCGCTGCCCACCAGGACCAGACGCTCGCAGCGATCGGGGAACTGGTAGGCGAACTGCGCCGCCACGCCGCCGCCCAACGAGTGGCCGACGACGGTGACGCGGTCGACCTCGAGCACACTCAAGAGATCGCGCATGCCGTTGGCGAACCCCGCCACGGAATAGTCGGCCCGCGGCTTCTCGGAGCGGCCGTGACCGAGGAGGTCCGGGGCGATGACCATGTAGTGCCGCGCCAGTTGCTCGAAGACGGGCCGCCAGCTGTCCGAGCTGTCCCCGATGCCGTGGATCAGCAGGAGCGCGGGCCCCGACCCGGCTTTGACGTAGGCCCGGCGGTAGCCGTGGATGGTGACGTACTGGACCGTGAAGGCGCCCTCGCGCCGGATGCCGGGGCGGTAGCGGATCTCCGCCGGGTCGACCGGGTCGGCGCTGTGCTCGCTGGAGTCGCGTGGACCCGGCGTCGCTGCAGGGTCTGGCGCCGGGTCTGCTGGGCGTGTCATTGCCGCCGCGGGCGACGTGTCACCCATACCGACCTCCCGTGTTGGTCCTGGTCCGCTGCCGGTGCGCTCGTTGCCACCGTAGGGCGGAGACGTGTCCGGGCAGTGTCGACCCTGTGAATACCCGATGAATGCCGGGCGAAGCGCCTCTGCCCGACGTTGTGACCCGGCTAGGAGAGCGGCCCGCTCCGCAGCAGCCGAACCATCTCGACGCCGGTCAGCGCGGCCTCCCGGCCCTTGTTGGTGTGATCGGGCTCCGAACGCACCAGCGCCTGGTCGAGGGTGTCGGTGGTGAGAACGCCGAAGACGACGGGCACTCCCGTTGCCAGCTGTACCTGCTGAATCCCGGACGCGCACTGCCCCGCCACGAAGTCGTAGTGACCGGTATCCCCGCGGATGACGGCGCCGAGACACAGCACGGCGTCCACCTTGCCGGCGTGGGCAAAGGCCCGGGCCACGACGGGGAGCTCGAAGGCGCCCGGCGCCCAGGCCAGCGTGATGTCACGGCGATCGGTCCCCGCCTCGTTGAGCGCCTCGAGCGCGCCGTCGAGCAACCGCAGTGTGATGCCGCCGTTGAACTCGGCGCAGGCGATACCGACGCGCAACCCGGTGCCGTCGGTGGAGCCGTGCAGGCTGGCGCCGACCCGCGTCGCCACCGCGTCGCGCGCGCCGTCCGGCAGCGCCACCAGGTCGGACTCGGCCATCAGCAGCTGTGTGGGGTCGCGGTCACGACCTCACTGTGGCACACGACGGCCTCAGAGGACGTCGTCGAGGCCCTGCAGGAGATGCCCCATCCGCTCGCGCTTGGTGCGCAGATAGGCGATGTTCTCGGGGTTGGCCGCGAGTTGCAGCGGCACCCGTTCGGTGATGTCGAGCCCGAAGCCCTCGAGCCCGCCGTACTTGACCGGGTTGTTGGTCATGAGCCGCATGGTGGTCACGCCCAGGTCGACCAGCATCTGGGCCCCGATGCCGTATTCCCTGCTGTCGACAGGGAGCCCCTGCTGCAGGTTGGCGTCCACGGTGTCGTGGCCCTCCTCCTGCAACTGGTACGCACGGATTTTGTGGCCCAGGCCGATGCCACGACCCTCGTGGCCGCGCAGGTAGATCAGGACGCCGCGGCCTTCCTTCTCGATCAGATCGAGCGAGGCCTGCAACTGCGGCCCGCAGTCGCAGCGCAGTGAGCCGAAGACGTCGCCGGTCAGGCATTCGGAGTGGACACGCACCAGGACGTTCTCCGTCCCGGCCACGTCACCCATCACCAGGGCCAGGTGCTGCTCGTTGTCCAGCACGGACTCGTAGACGAAGGCGCGGAACTCCCGTCCCGTCGCGGGGATGCGCGCCTCGGAGACGAGCCGCACCAGCTTCTCGTTCTGGCGGCGGTAGCGGATGAGGTCGGCGATGGAGATGAACGGCAGGTCGTGCCTCTTGGCGAAGGTCTCGAGATCGGCCAACCGGGCCATTTCGGACTTGTCCTCGGTCACGATCTCGCACAGGACGCCGGCCGGTGTCAGCCCGGCGGCCCGGGCCAGGTCGACCGTCGCCTCGGTGTGGCCCGCCCGCTTGAGCACGCCACCGGTGCGGTAGCGCAGCGGGAAGATGTGGCCGGGCCGGTTCAGGTCGTTCGGTCGCGTGGCGGGGTCGATCAGGGCCGCAATGGTGGAGGACCGGTCCGTGGCGGAGATCCCGGTGGTCGTCCCGTGGCGGAAGTCCACGCTTACCGTGAAGGCGGTCCGCTGCGCCTCGGTGTTGGCCGTCACCATGAGCGGCAGCTCGAGGGCATCGGCCCGCTCGGGCAGCAGTGGCACGCAGATGACCCCCGAAGTGTGGGCCAGGAAGAAGGCGATGTTCTCCGGCGTAGCCGCCTCGGCCGCCATGACCAGGTCGCCCTCGTTCTCACGGTCCTCGTCGTCCACCACCACAGCCATGCCCAGCTGCGCGATGGAGTCGATCGCCTCCTGCACCTTCGAGAACCCCATCAGGCCGCCACCTCCACTCGAAGATCCTCTCCCAGTCGCTCCACAGACACCAACTTTCCTCGCCAGACATCTC
>DATCEZ010000339.1:0-5357 GCA_036509775.1 Acidimicrobiales bacterium | reverse complement strand
TCTTCTCTTCTCCGGTGGGCAGCGGCGGCGGTGACCCTGATCCGGTCCGTCGTCGCGCCATGGCGTCAGTCGGTGGCAGCGGGACTCAGCGGTAGTAGCGGTAGACGACTTGGGCCACGCAGGCGGGCTTGGGCGCGTCCTTGACCTCCATCACGAGGTCGTAGGTGACCTGCACACCGCCGTCGGTCTCGTCGACCGCAGCGATCGTGACACCCATACGGAGCTCCGAGCCAACCGGGACGGGGGAGGGGAAGCGGACCTTGTTGCAGCCGTAGTTGACGCCGAACTTCGTCTTGTCCACCCGGATGACCTTGTTCAACAGGACGGGTGCCAGCGAGAGCGTGAGGTAGCCGTGCGCGATGGCCACGCCGAACGGACCGCCCTTGGCCCGCTCCGGGTCGACGTGGATCCACTGGTGGTCGTCGGTGGCGTCGGCGAAAAGGTTGACCCGCTCCTGGGTGATGGGTTGCCATTCCGAATAGCCGAGGTCCTTGCCGACGAGGTCGGCAAAGGCATCGATGCCGTCGATGATGGTGGTCATGGTGCGCTCCTCGCTGGTCAGGGTCTGATTCCGCTGCAGGACGCTACCCGCGTCGGAGGGCGTCACTACGCTAACGCCAGTGAGCTCCACGCACGAGCACGAGCACGAGGCGACGCCGCCCCACCAGCACCGGGACTTCCGGGGCGGCGGGGCCAGGGCGGCCGTCTTCGGGGTGAGCGACGGCCTGGTGACCAACGTCTCGCTGGTCCTGGGCATTGCGGGGGCCAACCCGGGTGGCTCGATCGTGCGCCTGGCGGGGGTGGCCGGCCTGATCGCCGGCTCCTTCTCCATGGCGGCCGGCGAATATCTCTCCATGACCGCCCAGCGCGAGCTGATGGAGCGCGAGCTCGAGGTGGAGCGCCGGTCCCTCAGTCACAGCCCCGAGGGTGAGGCCGCCGAGCTGCGCGGCGTGTACGTCCGACGCGGTATCGACCCCGCGGTGGCGAGCGACATGGTCAACGAGGTCATGCAGGATCCCGAGCTCGCGCTCGAGACGCACGCCCGCGAAGAACTCGGCATCACCCCGCAGAACCTGGGGTCGGCCTGGCAGGCCGCGGCTGCTTCGTTCTTCACCTTCGCATTGGGCGCCTTCATTCCGCTGGCTCCGTGGCTCTTCACCTCGGGCACGACCGCCATGGTCCTGTCCATCGTCCTGGGGGCGGTGGCGTCGGTGATCGTCGGTGTCGTCCTGGCCCGCTTCACCGAGCGGCCCGTGCTCGTCTCCGCACTGCGTCAGTTGGGCGTGATGGTGGTCGCGGCCGGGGTGACCTTCGGGGTGGGCAAGGCGATCGGCACCGGCATCAGCTGAGCCGAGCCGAGCCGAGCTGAGCCGAGCCGATGCCGGTCAGCCGAGCCGGTCAGCCGGCAAGTCGGGGGTGGTCAGTCGGTAGGAACGGTCGATGTGGTCGACCGTGAAGCCGAGCGAGCGGTAGAGCCCCACCGCGGCCACGTTGGAGGCATCGGTGTAGAGCATGCCGACCGTGATGCCGCGCCCGGCCAGGTGGACGAGGCCGGCGACAGTGAGCGAACGACCCCAACCTTGTCCGTGGTGGCGCGGGTCGACGTCGATCACGTAGATCTCGCCCAGGACGGGGGTGCGGTTGCGGTGCACCTTGGTCCAGCAGGCGCCGATGAGACCGGGCCCGTCGGGGTCGTCGGCCACGAGGAAGTCGTCGAGCTCGACCCAGTCCGCCGCCATGCGATCGCGCAACTCGGCGACGGTCCACCCACCCTGCTCGGGGTGGTCGGCGAAGGCGCGGTTGTTGGTCTCGACCCACGCCTCCTCGTCGCGGCCGGGCACGAAGGGCCGTGTTGGCACCTGGCGGGTGGCGGCAATCACGTCGTCGGGCAGGGGGAGGGCGACGCGCATCTGGAGGAGATCTCGCTCGGGGATGAAGCCCTCGGCGGCGACGCGGGCGTCCTCCTCCGGCGTGGCCTGCATGACCCAGAGGTGGATGCCGGAGCCCGCCGGGGCCTCTTCGACCGCCAGCCGCAGCAGGGCGGTGTCGACGTCGCGCTGCGGCGTGGCGACGGCGGGGTCGACCACCA
Source organism: Acidimicrobiales bacterium (assembly GCA_036509775.1). GTDB lineage: Bacteria > Actinomycetota > Acidimicrobiia > Acidimicrobiales > RAAP-2 > Bog-473. The sequence continues at coordinate 3,268 of DATCEZ010000339.1, read as the reverse complement.
CGTGCACCACCGTCGACCCGTCGCGGGCCGGGGACAGCACGGCGAAGCCGAGAAGCTCCGCGCCGTACCGGACCAGGATGACGCGCTCACCGGGGGGCGCCTCGGCATGCTGGGTGACCGCCAAGACCTGCGGCTCGGGCAACGCCGGATGGTCGCTCGCTGCGCTGGCCCGGTCGAGCAGGGCAACGAGTGCCGAGCGATCCGGCGCCGGCAGCTCGCGCAGATCCACCACGGTCATGTCCAGAGGGTCCACTGTGGCCAACGTAACCCGGTACCGTGAACCGGTGGCGAAGCCCAGGACAGGGAAAGGCCGGGCCCGCCTGACTGTCGAACGGATGGCTGAGGTCTACCCCGGCACCGCCGCCGAGCTCTGCGCGTTGGATTTCGAGGATCCTTTCCAGTTGCTGGCGGCCACCATCCTGTCCGCCCAGAGCACCGACGCCCGGGTGAACATGGTGACGCCGGCGCTCTTCGCGGCCTATCCCGATGCGGCCTCGCTCGCCGCGGCCAACCCCGAGCACGTCGAGGAGCTCGTCCGGTCCACCGGTTTCTTCCGCGCCAAGACCAGGAGTCTGATCGGCATGGCCAGCGCCGTGATCGATCGCTACGGCGGCGAGGTGCCGACCGATCTCAAGGATCTCGTGACGATTCCGGGAGTCGGGCGCAAGACGGGCAACGTCGTGCGCAGCGTCGCTTTTGGGCTCCCCGGGCTCCCGGTCGACACCCATGTACTGCGGGTGAGCGAGCGTCTGCACCTCACCGAAGCGCTGCCGCCGCCCGCCCGCAAGGATGCCGTGAAGGTCGAACTCGAGCTGAACGGGTTCATTCCGGCAGCGGAACGGGGTGCCTTCAGCCTCCGCGTGATTCTCCACGGCCGGAACACGTGTGTTGCCCGGAAACCCCACTGCGACGCATGTTCTCTGGCTGATTACTGCCCATCGGTACGGTAATCGGCGTACGGGGGAGCATTCGGAGCCCTTTGTGGCAATTCGTTGTACTCAAGGTGAAATCGGAAAATGAGGCGCTACCATTGTTTCTGGAACCGGTTCCCGCCACCTGGTTCCAAAAGAGTCCATGCTGGGATCCGCCTCCCGGCTGACTCGCCCAATGCCGGCCTTCGGGCCGGCATTGGTGTTTCCGGGGCAGGTGGGACGGGGTGGCGGCCTCTGGTAGTACTCAAGGTGCTACCCTCGGGGCATGGTCACCAAGCGCTCTGTTTCGCTCGATGACGAGGTGGCATCGTCGGTCGAAGAGGCCGCCAAGCAGGACGGTGTGTCCTTCAGCGCATGGCTCTCCTCAGCAGCTGAGAAGCAACTGAGGGTGCGCCAAGGCCTGCGCGGGGTGGCGGCCTGGGAGGGCGAGACGGGCTCCCTCAGTGCGGAGGAGGTGGCCGCCGGTGAGGCGCTATTGGCCCGCTTGCGCTCGGGTGTGTCCGGAGTCGCCTCGCGCGTCCGGCGTCGATGAGCACGGCGCGCCGCGAGGGTCTCGTCTACGGGCTCGGCGCGCTCCACGCGGCGGCCCGCGGCGACCGCATGATGTGGGCCCTGCATCGCGCCGCACTGTCCAACGGCATCGTCCCGGTGATTCCGGCGGTGACGGTGGCCGAGGGCTACCGGACCGAGGCGCGCAGCGATCGAATCGGCGAGCTGCTGGCGGGGACCGAGGTCGAGCCGTTCAGCGACGAGGCGGCGCGGCGTTCCGGTGAGATCGCAGCGCGGTGCGACACGTCGGACCTGAGCGTCGTCGCCGTGGTCGAGGTGGCGGAGCGGCGCAACTGCGCGGTTGTCGCCCAGCGACAGGCGGTGCTGCGGACGGCGGCCTCGCTGCTGGGCCACGAGCTGGTCTTGTACGCGGTCTGAGTTTCAGCGGCGGGAGCTCTGACCCTGGCCGAAGCGCCGCAGGCGCCGGAGTGCCCCACCCAGGGCGCGCTCGACGGCGATGAGCTCGTGCGCCATGTCCTCGTCGCCGCTGGCCAAGGAGTTCTCAGCCAGAGCGGTGACACGATCGTGCAATTCGGCCAGGGTGGAGGAGAGCGAGGAGATCTCGGCGGCGGAAGTCATGCCCCGATGATGGCGCATGGCCGGCGCCGGCCCGGCGCCTAAGAGCTCAGGCCGGAAAAGGCCCGGCGGGGCCCGCCGGTAGCCTTGTGACCTCATGTCCCTCCGCACCCTGGACCTCCGCGGCACAGCGCCGCCATTCGGCGCAGCCCTCCCGCGCCCGTCGGACCCCGGTTCCGACGTCCACGAGGCGGTGGCCGACATCCTGCGCCACGTCCGGGCCGAGGGGGACGAGGCGCTCATCCGCTACACGGCCGAGTTCGACCGGGTGGACGTCTCCGACGGCATCCGGGTCTCCGAGGCCGAGATCGAGAAGGCCTGCGCTGGCGCCGACCCCGCCCTCTGGCAGGCGCTCGAGGTCGCGTTCGGTCGCATCCTGGCCTACCACGCGCACGAGGGCATGCCCCCCGGCGATCTGGTCGAGGGCGGCATCACGGTGCGGCACGTCACGCGCGCCGTGGAGCGCGCCGGCATGTACGCGCCGGGCGGGCGCGCCCGTTACCCCTCGACGGTGCTGATGTGCGCCGCGCCGGCCCGGGTGGCCGGCGTCGGGAGCATCGCGCTCTGCGTGCCACCGGCCGCCGACGGGAGGATCGACACCGCCACACTGTGCGCGGCCTCCATCGCCGGCGTGGACGAGGTCTACCGGATCGGCGGAGCCCAGGCCATCGCCGCCATGGCCTACGGGACCGCCGGCGTGCAGGCGGTCGACGTCATCGCCGGGCCGGGCAACGCCTACGTGGCCGAGGCCAAGCGCCAGCTGTCGGGTGTCGTCGGTGTGGCGTCGGCCTTCGCCGGCCCCTCCGAGATCGTGGTCGTGGCCGACTCGAGTGCACCGCCATCCTTCGCCGCCATCGATCTCGTCGTGCAGGCCGAGCACGGTCCGGACGGGCTGGCCTGGCTGGTGACGTGGGATGCCGAACAGGCCGAGAAGATCTCCGCCGAGGTGGACCGCATTGTCGCCGCGTCGAGCCGGCGGGCCGACCTGGAGGCCACCTTGGCCAGCGCGGGGATCGTGTGCCTGGTCGACGGGCCCGAGGAGGCGATGGCCGTCGCCAACGCCATCGCACCCGAACACCTGCAGCTCATGGTGGCCGAGGACGATGGGCTGGCCCTGCTCGACCTCGTGCAGAACGCCGGTGCCGTCTTCATCGGGGAGTGGTCGCCGGCCAGCATGGGGGATTACATCGCCGGACCGAACCATGTGTTAC
>DATCEZ010000338.1:0-6122 GCA_036509775.1 Acidimicrobiales bacterium | reverse complement strand
CCTCGCCCTCACCGCTCCGCACCACCACCGCTCCACGCAGCAGTCCGATCACCCTGTTCCCTCCTTCAGCGGTCCGGTCACGCCGTTCCCTCCTTGACGAGTGCGGCATCCATGGCCCGCCGCAGGGGCACCGTGGTCAGGTGGCACACCGCCAGGGCCAGGGCGTCGGCCACGTCGGGCGGCCCCTGAATCGGCGGCAGCCCCAGCACCTGGGCCACCATCCGCTGCACCTGGTCCTTGGTGGCCGCCCCGTAGCCGACCAGGCTGAGCTTCACCTCGTTGGACGTGTACTGCACGACCTCGCACCCGCCCTCGGCCGCCACCAGCAGCGCCAGCCCGCTGGCCTGGCCCACCGACATGGCGGTCTTGGCGTTCACCTGGAAGAAGACCCGCTCGACCACGACGGCCGCCGGACGCAGCTCCTGCACCAACGCCCGCAGCTCGGTGTGCAGGATCAACAGCCGCTCGTGCAGCGGCGCCGCCGGGTCGGTCTCCACCACGCCGGCCGCATGGGCCCGCAATCCGGCCGTGCCCTCGGCCCGGGACACCAGCCCGTAGCCGCAGCGCGACAGGCCGGGGTCGATGCCCAATACGAACATGCGTTCGTAGGTTAGCCGGGGGTGCTGTGGAGTTGGCGGATACGGGGCAGTTGGCGGATGCGGGTGAGGCCGCCGCGCCGATGCTGCCGGAACCGGGGCGGCGAGCCGGACCGCCGCCGCCGGACCCTGAGGAGTTCAGCCTTCGAAGGTGGCCAGGACCTCGTCCGAGATGTCGGCGTTGGAGTGGACGGCTTGGACGTCATCGTGGTCGTCGATGGCCTCCAGGAGGCGCAGGACCTTCTTGGCCTCACCCTCGTCGGGCACCGGGACGAGCTGCGTGGGCTCCAGGCTGAGGTCGACCGACTCGGGCGTGATGCCGGCCTCCTCGAGGGCCTGGCGCACCGACTCGACGTCGGCCGGCGCGCTGGTGACGACCCAGGCGGCGCCGTTGCTCGTCATGTCCTCGGCCCCGCCCTCCATGGCGATCTCCATGACCTTGTCCTCGTCGTTGCTGAGGCCGACGGTCACGATGCCCTTACGCTCGAACTGCCAGCCGACGGCGCCGGGCTCGGCCATGTTGCCGCCGTTGCGGCTGAAGAGGTTACGCATCTCGGCGCCGGTGCGGTTGCGGTTGTCGCTCAGCGTCTCGACCATGATGGCCACGCCGCCGGGGCCGTAGCCCTCGTAGTTGATCGCCTCGTAGCGGACGCCCTCGAGGTCACCGGTCCCCCGCTTGATGGCCTTCTCAATGGTGTCGAGCGGGACGCTGGACGCTCTCGCCTTCTGGTAGGCGGTCCTGAGGGTGGCGTTGGCCTCGAGGTCGGCGCCGCCCTCTCGGGCCGCGACCTCGACGAGGCGTATGCACTTGGCGAATATTTTTGCGCGGGCTTTGTCCTGGGCGCCCTTGCGGTACTTGGTGGTCGCCCACTTCGAGTGACCCGACATGTGTTGCCCTCGTTCCTTGCTGGCTTGCCTATTTGCTTTGCTGGCTTGCGTCTTTGCTCGTTCTGGTTCGGCCCGGGCGGGGTTGGCCGCCGGGCCGGGCTGAGCTTTGCTGAGCTGGGCTGCTGCGAAGGAACGATTGTATCGGGGCTGGTCGAGGCTCAGCCTGAGATCAGGGTGACGGGGACGGTGACGACCCCGTCGACCGTGAGCCGGTAGGGGCCGGGGGGCGCCTGCTGCGGCCTCGCTGCCGTTCCCGCTCCCGCTCCCGTGCCCGTGCCCGTGCCGACGTAGGCCGTTTGGCTCCAGCTTGCAGTCGCTTGGGCCGTGCTGTGCGGTGCCAGCTGGAAGCCCGTCTCCTCCGGGCAGAAGAAGACGGCCGGGCCGGGATAGACGGTCCTTCCATGCGTGGAGCGGACGATGAGAGGAAGGGCGCCGCAGGGACCGACGGTCAGGGTGTGATGCGCCTCGGGGACATGCCTGGCCAGCGGGGTGCCGCAGGTGGTGCTCCCCGTGTTGCGCAGTCGGACCGTAACGGTGACCGCTGCGTTCGGTGCGAAGGCGTGTCTCGGGGCGATGACGCTGAGCGTGATGTGCTGCGCGTTGCAGTTTTCGAAGCCGACATGGGCGGAGCTGGTGATGGTTGCTGCGGCGCTATTGAGGGGCTGGGAGGCGGCCGAAGCCGGGGCGGCCGGGGGAGCTGCAAGTGCAGCGAGGGCTGCGAGCGGTGCGGCGATTGCTGCTGCGGTGGCGGCCCTCATGTGGGAAGAGACGTTAGGACTGCAAATGCGGTTCGGCGGCTCGGCGGTTCTGCGGTTCTGCGGTTCGGCGGCTCGGCGGACTTGGCCGGCGGTGCTGGGGGCGTGGCGGTGGCCGGCAGTGGTGAAAGTCGGGACAGGTACCTCAGGTCGGCCGGCGCGATTTCCTGGGTTCAGGTCGTGGGCGCTCCGGAGGGGTGGCTGGCTGCATGTGCGGCCAATACGCTCGACAGGTATGGCTCAGCTCCCCTCGTCAATCTCCGACTCCGGCTCCTCAACCTCCTCCTCGGGACGTCGCTCCAGAAGGCGTGGCTCCCGGCTCATTTTCATCGGCGCGGCGGTGGCCGCGATCGGTGCCGCCGGCGTGGCCTACAAGCGGCTGGCGGCCTTGAGCGCGGGCGCGGACGAACCCGGGGACGGCAGCCTGTCGCTGGGCTGGGGCGAGGGAGTGAGCCGACCGGACCACGCCATCGTGCGGACGCCGGACGGGGCGGAGTTGGCGGTATGGGACCTCGAGGGCGACAGCCCCGACGCGCCGGTGGTCGTGCTCCCCCACTGTTGGGGCTGCAGTCACGAGATCTGGGTGCCCGTCGCCCGCCGGCTCCGGTCCCAGGGATTCCGGGTGGTGCTGTACGACCAGCGAGGGCACGGCGCCAGCACGAGAGGGACGGCGCCGCTTGCGGTCGAGACGCTGGCGCACGATCTGGAAGCGGTACTGAACGCGACGGATGTGCGAGGCGTGGTGCTGGCGGGGCACTCTATGGGCGGCATGACCATCATGTCGCTGGCCACGTATCGACCGGACGTCCTCAGGGAGCGGGCGAAGGCGGCCGTGCTCGTCTCAACCGCTGCCACCAGGCTGCGGGGTGGCCCGGCGCAGGCAACACGAGTCGCCACGGCGATGGTGGCGTCACCCGTTGTGTCCCGGGCGATGCAGTCGAAGAACGGGCATCTGTTCGTCCGCTCGGCGTTCGGCGAGAACCCCGTGCGCGCGCACGTCGATCTGACCCGGAACCTCTTCGGAGGCTGTCACGGCACCGTTCGGGGCGACTTCTTGACCTCAATGTCCACGATGGACCTCCTCGAGGGGGTCGCCACCATCGAAGTGCCCACGACTGTGATGGTCGGGACCCGCGACGCCCTGACATTGCCGAAAAAAGCGGATCAGATTGTGGCGACCGTTCCCGGGGCGCGACTCGTCACCCTGCAAAACAGGGGGCACATGCTTCCACTTGAGGACCCGGACGCGGTCACCGACGAGATCGTGCGGGCCGTCAAGGGGTAGGCATCGGAGCGATCAGGCGCTCATTTCCGCGGCCGGCGCCACGTCGGTGAAGGTGACGACACGAACACCCTTCCCTGCGGACTCATGAACCGGACGTCCGCCTGGGCGTCACCATCCATCTTCCATCCGAGCTCGTGCACCCGGCTGTGGTGTCCCACGCAGAGGGTGAGAAGGTTCGACATGACCGTGGGGCCCTGCTTGGAGGCCCACACGATGTGGTGGACATCGGTGACGTTCCGGCAGCCGCAACCCGGAAAGCGGCAGCCGTTGTCGCGGCGCCGGATCTCGATCCGCTGGGCTTCACTGGGGTCGCGCTCCAGCTTCTTCTGGTTGAGACTGGTGCCATCGGGCGCGTCCAACGAGAACGTGATGTGCGCATTGCAGGCCAACCGACGGGCCACTTCGGCAGAGATCGGACCGACGCCTTGAATGGTGGCGCGACCGTAGCCGTCGCCGTAGAGGAGTCGATCGAGGTCGGCATGCACGATCATGGTCGTGCGGGCACCACCGTGGACGGGGGTCGAGTTGGTGCCGGTTCGAGCTGTGGATTGCCGATCCTTTGTCGCCCCCGTCCTCGTCCCCTGGCCCTGCTCGACGCAGATCTGGACCAGCGCGTCGGCGCAGCGGCTCTCGAACCGCTCGTAGTCGGGGTCGCTGGCGCTGGGGTGGTCGTGGAGGCGGGCCCGGCCGACCAGGGCCGACTTGACCAAAGCGTACGAATCTCTGTTGAGCTGGGCCCAGACCATGCGGCGCTCATCGTCGAATCGGACGAAGCGGCGTTGGACCTGCGCCGCCGCCTCGGCGTCCGTGGCGCCCTTGACCTCGGCCACGAGTTGACGGGCCTGACGCGGCGTCCAGTGCTCGGCCGCCTGCGCCAGCTCGGCGTCCGTCTCGGGCGTGGCGACCGCGGCGAGGGGAGCGAACACATCGAGTGTCAGGCGTCCGTCGGCAAGAGCGCCGGAGAGGGCGGGAAGTTCCTTCTCCTTCGAAGCCGCATCCACCAGCGTGCGGGCCCGGGCGCGGCTGATGTGACAGCGGGCGACTAACCAATCACGCATGGACAGCGCCCCGTCGCCCCGCCAGGCCTCCGTGCGGTCGAACTCTGCGATGTCGCGCAGCATGGCCCCCTCGTGCTCGGAGATGACCCGCTGATGCGAGGCCATGCTCTCCGCCAGTTGGGCCGAGCGGGCGTCCTTGCCGTAGTCGCGGCTGAGCGGCCGGGTCCGGCGGGACGGCGTGGCACCGCCGGGTCGAGCCGGACGAGCGCTGCGGGCGGTGGATGCCATATGGACGAACGGTCGGCGCGGCAGACCGTTCTGTGTCGGGCGGTTACTGCACGACGACTGCAGGGGCGGCCGCCGGGATGGAGGTGGCGACACGTGGCTGGCGCAGCATGGTGACGCTCAGGATGAGCATGACAACGAGGAAGCCGACGTAGGAGCCCCAGCCGATGATGAGCCACGCGTGGCCGTGGTAGCTACTGAACGTGACGCCGATCCAGACGGAGATGCAGTTGAAGATGGCCACGACGAGCGCGAGCCAGCCGAGCCAGCGGGTGGCGAGCTCGGCGCGCAGCATGGCCCAGCCCAGGGCGGCGGTGAAGACGGCGGTCATGACGGACGTGGCGGAGAAGAAGATCGTGTTGAGATCGCCGAGTGCGCGGACCAGTGACAGGTCTGTGAGGCCGCCGGGCTGGGCGTCCATGAAGGCGAGCAACACCGTGGGCAGCGCGGCGATGGCACTGGTGATGGACACGCCGATGCCCGAGGCGAGGACGATGGGCGCCAGGGTGGCCATGTCGCCCTCGGCGTGGCGCAGCACTCGGTAGAGGTAGCCGGCGAACCAGAGCAGTGCGCCGGCGGCGAAGAAGTCGAAGATCATGCCGGCCTGCAGCGCCACGTGATGATCCTGAACCCAGGCGAGCGTCTTGGCCGGGGCGGAATCGACCCGTGGCTGTTGGGGATAGACGAATCCGGACAGGACGGCCAAGATGAAGAAGGCCAGGCCGCTCAGTGCGCCGATACGTTCGAACGTGCGATCACGCATGTGATCCCCTCCCCCGTCCCGTGGTCCCCTTGTGCTGCGTGGTTCGTGGTTCGTGGTTCGTGGTTCGTGTTGCGTGCCCGTCGCGATGGACGGGACGGCGTCAATATAGGGCCGGGGGCGGCTCGAAGCTCGTAGGTGGCGACGGCTTGGGGTCAGCGGATGACGGACTCCCCGAAGCGTTCGAGGGCCTCGAGGGCGTGGGCCAGGGAGTCGCCGGGCACGCCGGCACCGGACCAGGTCACGCCCAGATCCGCCAGCTCGGCGTCGCCCTCCAGCTGTGCCTCGGGGTTGAACGTGTCGCTGCCCGGGCTGCCGCCGGCTCCGGTGCCGAAAGCGATGTCGATGCTCTTGGGGTCCCGGCCCGCGTCCTCCATGAACCCCCGGAGCTCGTCGAGCATGCCGCGGAGGTCGTCGACCGTCTCGAGCGGCGGCGTCTTGGCGGTGTTGGAGAGGGCCCTCGGAGCGGGAAAGGGGCTCCAGCCGTCGCCGTAGCGGGCGACACGGCGCCGCGACATGCGGCTGTTCCCACCGATCCAGATCGGCGGGTGCGGC
>DATCEZ010000337.1:0-2508 GCA_036509775.1 Acidimicrobiales bacterium | reverse complement strand
CGACAGCGGCGCCGGGGCGGTGGGGGCGAGCTTCGCCGGCGCGCTGGGCGCGCTGGCGGCGATCCCACGGGCGACTATCGCCGCCGTCAACGGGTACGCGCTCGGCGGCGGCCTGGAACTGGCCCTGGCCTGCGACTTCCGCGTTTGTGCCGAGGACTCGCGCTTCGGGCTGCCCGAGGTCCTCCTCGGCGTGATCCCCGGCGGCGGCGGCACGCAGCGCCTGCCCCGCCTGATCGGGTCGTCCCGGGCCAAGGAGCTGATCTTCACCGGTCGTCAGGTCCGGGCCGAGGAGGCCGGGGCGATTGGCCTGGTGAACCGGGTCGTCCAGCCCGACGAGGTCCTCGACGCGGCGCTGGCCTGGGCGGCCGAGCTCGCGGCGGGCCCGGTCCTGGCGCACGGCCTGGCCAAGACCGCTGTCGACGCCGGCCTCGAGACCACCCTGGCCGCAGGCCTGGGCATCGAACAGGACGCGTTCGTTGCGGTGGCCGCGACGGAAGACGCCGCCCGTGGCATCGCGTCGTTCCGTGAGAATGGCCCTGGCAAAGCCACCTTCGTCGGGAGATGAGGCCGTGAGTTCACCACCGATTCCGGTCAGCACCGGTGAAGGCGCCTTCGATCCATCGGTCCGTTGGTTCCAGCACGCCGTCTTCTATGAGGTGCTCATCCGGGGCTACCACGACGCCAACAACGACGGCACCGGCGATCTACGCGGCCTGCGCGAGAAGCTCGACTACATGGAGTGGCTCGGCGTCGACTGCATCTGGATGCTGCCGTTCTACCCCTCGCCCTTCCGGGACGGCGGCTATGACATCAGCGACTTCTTCAACGTCCACCCCGACTACGGGAGCATCAGCGACCTGGTGGCGTTCCTGGAGGATGCGCATCGCCGGGGCATCAGGGTGATCGCCGACCTGGTGATGAACCACACCAGCGACGAACACCCCTGGTTCGTCGAGTCGCGCTCGTCGCGGGACAACGCCAAGGCCGACTGGTACGTCTGGAACGACGACGACCAGAAGTGGCCCGATGCGCGCGTCGTGTTCACCGACGTCGAGCGCTCGAACTGGACGTGGGACGACACGCGCCAGCAGTACTACTGGCACCGCTTCTACCATCATCAGCCCGACCTCAACTACGACAACCCAGAAGTGGCCGACACCATGATCGACCTGGTGCGGTTCTGGCTCGATCTCGGGTTCGACGGGTTCCGGCTCGACGCCGTGCCGTATCTCTACCAGCGCGACGGCACGTCGGGTGAGCACCTGCCCGAGACGCACTCGTTCATCAAACGGATCCGCAAGCAGATCGATGCTGACTACCCGGGTCGTATTCTGCTCGCCGAGGCCAACGGTTGGCCGAGCGACGTCGCCGACTACTTCGGCGACGGCGACGAGTGTCACCTGTGCTTCCACTTCCCGCTCATGCCGCGCCTGTTCATGGCCGTGCGACGGGAGCAGCGCTACCCGATCACCGAGATCCTGGCCCAGACACCGGTCATCGACGACGCCTGCCAGTGGGCCATCTTCCTGCGCAATCACGACGAGTTGACCCTCGAGCAGGTGAGCGATGAGGACCGGGACTACCTCATGGCCGAGTACGCCAAGGACCCCCGTATGAAGCGCCACATGGGGATCGGCCGCCGCCTGGCCCCCCTCCTCGACAACGACCGGCGCACGGCCGAGCTGCTCTATGCCCTGATCCTGTCGCTGCCCGGCAGCCCGGTCATCTACTACGGCGACGAGTTGCTGATGGGTGACAACATCTACCTCGGTGACCGGGACTCCGTGCGCACGCCGATGCAGTGGTCACCCGACCGCAACGGTGGCTTCTCCAAGGCGGATTTTGCCCAGCTCTACCTCCCGCCGCTCATGGACCCGGTCTACGGCTTCAGCGCGCTCAACGTGGAGGCGCAGCTGCGTAACCAGGGGTCCTTCCTGCACTGGCTGCGCCGCATGCTGACCGAGCGGCGGGCGCTGCCCGTCATGGGGGTCGGCACCATGGAGGTGCTGCCCTGCGCCAACCCGTCCATCCTGGCCTACATGCGATCGGGTGACGTCGCCGACATCCTGACGGGCTCCACCTCCACCGGTCCCTCGGTGAGCCCGGCGGTCGGCGGGGCACTCGACTGGGGCCACTCGACCGTCCTGGCCCGCACCGTGCCGGCGGGCAACGAGAGCGAGGGCGACGAGGTGGTGCACCGGCACCAGGCGGTGCTGTGCGTGCACAACCTGAGCCGGTTCGCCCAACCGGCCGAACTGGCACTGGCCAAGTGGGCCGGATCGACGCCGTATGAGGTGCTGGGGCGGGTGCCGTTCCCCGTCATCACCGAGGAGCCCTACGCCGTCACCCTGCCGCCGTACGGGTTCTTGTGGTTCGACCTGGCCCTGGAGGAGCGGCCCCCGGAATGACGACCCAGCGCGACCAGGCCCTGCGCACGCTCACGGAGGCGTGGCTCGGACTGCGCCGGGTCGCGCCGGAAGGTGAGATCGTCATTGAGCGCGACGAGGT
>DATCEZ010000336.1:0-6134 GCA_036509775.1 Acidimicrobiales bacterium | reverse complement strand
TTCGTCACGGAGACGGTGGAAGACGAGCTTGCCTACACCATGGAGAACCTCGGGGTGCCCGCCGACGCCATGCGTCGGCGCGTTGAGGACGCGGTCGACCTGTTGGGCCTGCAGGACCTGCGCGACCGGTCCTTGCGGGCGCTGTCGGGAGGCCAGCAACAGCGCGTGGCGATCGGCGCTGTCCTGACGGCGTCGCCGCGCCTCCTGGTCCTCGACGAGCCGACCTCCGCGCTCGATCCGGCGGCCGCCGAAGAGGTCCTGAGCGCGCTGGCCCGCCTGGTGCACGACCTCGGGTTGACGGTCGTCATGGCCGAACATCGTCTGGAGCGGGTGGTGCCGTTTGCCGATCGGATCATCCTCGTGCCGGGCCGCGGGGCCCCGCTCGTCGTCGGCCCCCCCGAGGTCGTCATGCGGTCCTCATCGGTCGCCCCGCCTCTGGTGGAGTTGGGCCGCCTGATGGGATGGGATCCCCTCCCGCTTTCCGTGCGCGACGCCCGGCGACTGACGGCTCCCCTCCGCGAGCAGCTCGCGTCGACGGCACCACCCACGCGGCCGGCGCCGCTCGCGCCGACGACGGACGGCGCTGAATCCGCGTCGGTCCAGAAGCTGACCGTCACGTATGGCCCCGTGGTGGCGCTCGACGGCGTCGACCTGACGATCATGCCCGGCGAGGTCCTCGCCCTGATGGGAAGGAACGGTTCGGGCAAGTCCACGTTGTTGCACACCCTCTCGGGCATGCGTCGACCGACCCGCGGTGTCGTCGCCGTGGGCGGCCGGGACCCCCAGTCCTTCCGGGCCGCCGATCTGGTGCGCCACGTCGGGCTGGTGCCCCAGGACCCGGGGCTGCTTCTCTACGGGGAGAGCGTGCAGGCCGAGTGTCACGCGGCGGACAAGGTCTCGAAGCTGGCGCCAGGAACGACCCTGCGGGTTCTGGAGCGCGTGCTGCCCGGCATGCCGACCGACCGCCACCCGCGCGACCTGTCCGAGGGCCAGCGCCTCGCCCTGGCCCTGGCCATCGTCGTCGCCCCGGTGCCACAGCTCCTCCTGCTCGACGAGCCGACCAGGGGACTGGACTACCCGAGCAAGGATCGCCTCATCCACGTCCTGCGCGAGCTGGCCGAAGACGGTCATGCCATTGTGCTGGCTACCCACGACGTGGAGCTCGCGGCGCGGGTGGCCGACCGCGCTGTCGTCCTGGCCGACGGGCAGGTCATCACCGACGGGCCTGCGCGCCAGGTGGTCTGCCATTCGCCGATCTTCGCTCCCCAGGTGGCCAAGGTCCTCGCCCCTGAGGAATGGCTGACGGTGGACGAAGTACGTGACGCCCTGGCCGAAGCGGTCCCCGCATGACCGTCTCGGTCCCCGCGCCGCTGCGATCACGGCGTCGCCTGACTCCGGCGATCCGATTCGGCCACCGCTCCGCCTTCTTGTTGTTCCTCACGACGATCTTCGGCGTGGCCGCCTTCGGTTGGCCTCTCTTGATCCACCAGACCTCGGGTCAGAACACAGCCCACAGTGGCGACGCCCCCTGGATCTTCGTCGGCCTCCTGCCGCTGCTCCTGGCCATCGTGATGGCCGAGTTGTCGGAAGGCGCCATCGACGCCAAGGCGGTGGCTCTGCTCGGCATTTTGGCGGCGTGCTTCGCCGCGCTCCGAGTGGCCAGCCCCGGCATCAACGGCTTCGAGCCCGAGTGGTTCCTGCTCATACTGTCGGCGCGCGTCTTCGGGAGGGGATTCGGTTTCGTCCTGGGTGCCGTGGCGTTCTTCGCGTCGGCACTCATCACGGGCGGCGTGGGCCCGTGGCTGCCCTTCCAGATGCTGGCCGCGGGCTGGGTCGGCTTCGGCGCCGGCTGTTTGCCCGCGCTGCGGGGGTTCCCCGAACGCCTGCTGCTCGCGGCCTACGGCGTGGCGTCGGCTCTCCTCTATGGGCTGGTCATCAACTTCTGGTTCTGGCCCTTCGTGGGGTCGGCGACGACCTATTCGTTCGTGCCCGGGCTCGGGACCATCGCCAACCTGCACCGCTTCATCCTCTTCGACCTGACCACGTCGTTGGGCTTCGATCTGACCCGCGCCGTGACCTGTGCCATCTTGATCCTCGTGCTCGGTCGTCCCGTGCTGGCCGCGCTGCGCCGGGCCTCCCGGCGGGCCGCCTTCGAGCCACAGATCGACTTCGTCGATGCGGACGGACCCACGGAAAAGGCTGGCTGAGTGAGGATCGTCTCGCTCCTGCCGTCCGCCACCGAGATCGTCTTCGCCCTCGGTCTCGGTGAGGACCTCCGCGGAGTCAGTTTCGAGTGCGACTACCCGGAACCGGCGCGATCCGTACCGATCGTTTCGGGAACTGCGCTGCCCACCGACGGTTCACTGAGTGCCCAGGAGATCGATGCCGAGGTCAGCGCCCGTGTGGCGGCTGGGGAGTCGATCTACACCTTGGACGACGCCCGGATCCGGGCCATCGATCCCGACCTGATACTGGCGCAAGATCTCTGCCGCGTCTGCGCCGTGCCGTCAGGCGTCGTGGAAGAAGCGCTCGACGTCATCGGGTGTCACGCGCAGGTGGTCTCCCTCGACCCTGGTCGGCTCGACGACGTGATCGCCTGCATCGGTGTGGTGGGTGCGGCGACGGGGACCGCAGCGCGTGCCGACGCGCTGATGGCGGGTCTGCGGGCGCGGGTCGAGGCGGTACGACAACGCGTCCGGGAGCAACATCGGCCCCGGGTTCTCGTGCTCGAGTGGTCAGACCCGCCCTTCAACGCCGGACACTGGGTGTCCGACCAGGTGGAGGCGGCGGGGGGCGAGCCGGTTCTCGCGCAAGCCGGTGCCCGCTCGCGCCGGCTCAGCTGGGACGAAATACAGGCCGAACACGTCGACGTCACCATCTTCATGCCGTGTGGCTTCGATCTGGCTGGGTCGGTGGCGCAGGCCCCGGCGCTCTTCGCCCGCCCAGAGGCTGACGGCCTCGGTCGCGTCATCGCCGTCGACGCCAATGCGTACTTCTCGCGTCCCGGACCCCGGGTGGTGGAGGGGGTGGAGCTCCTCGAGCGGTTGTTGCACGGGTCCTTCGAATCCGCAGTGCCAGGGGCGCAGGTCCTCCGCCCCTGAGGGCCCTTCCCCCGGACGCCGGGTGCCGGGGCCGCTCAGTAGTCGGGTGTGGGATCAGGCTGCAGCAACCCCAATATCCGCACCAGGCTCTCCAGCTCCTCTGCAGGGAGCGCGGAGAGGCGGGCCGGCGGCCGGGCCAGGATCTCGTCGGCCGTCTGGGCCAGCGCCGTCCCTTCGGGCGTCGCCACCACGAGCTTCACCCGGCGGTCGGTCGGATGTGGCTGGCGCTCCACCAGTCCGGCTCGTTCCAGATCGTCCACGACGGGCGTCAGGTTGGGCGGATCGACCGTCAGCAGGGAGGCCAGCTCCGACATCGGCATCGGCCGCCTGGCGATGCGCCGGAGGGCCCGGATTTTGCCGAAGCTCAAGCCGACCTCCTCGCTCACTTCCCGCCGACGCTCGTTGTTCAGCACCAGATCGGCCATGGCCTGCCACGCCTCGCTGGCGGCGCGGTCCCGACGAACGCGTGCCTTCGTCATGCGGCGTGCGCCTCCAGGAACTCGGGGTTGATGGCCTTGGCCGTGCGCTCCGCCGTGGCGCGCGCCCACCCTGTCGTGGCGACCATTCCGAGGACGAGCACCACAGCGCCGCAGCCGGCCAGGACCCACCAGCCGGCTCGACTGGCGAGGGCGAAGTCGATGTGGCTGCCCTTTTGCAGCGACGCCGAGACGAGGGATCCCGTCACCGCGACGCCCAGTGTCGACCCGATCTGGCGCGAGGTGCTGGCGATGGCTGCCGCGACACCCGCTTGGGCCCGTGGCATGCCCGAGACGGCGGCGTTGGTGATCGGCGCGTTCACGAGCCCGAACCCGATGCCGAAGATCACATACGCCGTGAACAGCCAGGTGAACGGCGTCGTCGCACCCAGTCCGACCAGCATCAGAGAAGAGGCCGTGAGGGTCAGCCCGGCCACCAAGAGGGGAATCCTGGCGCCGTGCCGCCCGACGATGCGCCCCGAGATCGGTGAGAACACGATGGTCATGGCGGCCATGGGCAACGTGTCGACCCCGGACTGCAGTGCGGAGAGCCCCCGCACGTCCTGGAGGTAGAGGGTGTTGAGGAAGAGGAATCCACCCAGCGCGGCGAATGCCGCGACGGCGATGACGGTGGCGGACGAGAAGGGCACGGACCGGAAGAAGCGCAGGTCCATGAGCGGCTGGACCGCCCGGCGCTCCCAGAGCAAGAACGCGACGAGCGAGGCCGCGGCAATGGCGAAGGCCGCCATGATCACGACCGACGACAATCTCTTTTCGGGCAATTCAATGATGCCGTAGGTCAGCGTGGACAGGAACGCGATCACGAGCAACTGGCCCGGGACGTCCAACTTTCTCGCCACGGCGGCCTTGGATTCGGGGATGTAGCGCAGAGCCAGCACGACCGCCGCCAGTGCGATCGGAATGTTGATGAAGAAGATCGACCGCCACCCGACCGACGTCACCAACACCCCTCCGACCACAGGCCCCAAGGCCATGGAGACGCCAACCACCGCGCCCCAGATGCCGACGGCCTGGGCCCGCTCGCGCGGAACGGTGAAGGTGTTCGTGATGATCGACATGGCCACCGGGTTCAGCATCGAACCCCCGATCGCCTGAATCATGCGGAAGACGATGAGCGTGTCCAGGTTGGGGGCGAGGCTGCAGAGCAGCGATCCCAGCGCGAAGGTGCACAGACCGATGACGAAGGTCCGCCGTCGCCCGAGGCGATCGGCCGTCGAGCCGGAGATCATGAGGAGGCTGGCCAGCACCAGTGTGTACGCGTCCACCGTCCACTGGAGTCCCGACAACGACGCGTGGAAGTCCCTGCCGATGGACGGGAGGGCGACGTTGACAATGGTGACGTCGATGCCGACGATGAGGAGGCTCATGCAGCAGATGGCCAGGACTCCAATGTGCCGTCGCCGGCTCATGGCGCCAGGAGCCGTGACACCTGTCACGGGTGTTTCTAAAACCATAATAGTTATCCTACAATCAGGATATGGAGTGCAACCGGGATCAGCCGTCGACGCGGGCGGCGGCTGAGCGGTCCGGCTCAGGTGAAGAGGCCGTCGCCCCAGTACTCACCGCGGGCCAGCCCACCCTGCACGGCGAAGATTCCGCTCCCGAAGTCCCAGATGTACTCGTTGCGCCTCGGGGGTCACGACGGCACAGCCCGAGACCCCGATCGATCAGCTCCAGCCGAACTCCATCACGATCCCTGAGCTGGGCACCGGCGCCGAGGCCATCCGGCTGCTGCAGGAAGCCCAGCTACTCTGACCGGCACCGCGACGACATCACGACGATCCCGTCGGCATATTTGGGGACAAGCGGTCACTCCCTTTGACCTAGGGGGACGGACGCATGCCGGGTCGCCGGAACGCCTCACCAGGATCACCCTCGGCGCGGACCGACACGGGTGCGCGCCGCTCCATTGCTGCTGCACTGCATGTGAACCAGCGCACGCTGCAATGTGCGCTCGGGTGATCTGGATCATCGACGGGCTGCTGCAATTCCAGCCCGACCTCGTCAAGTCATCGTTCGTCTCCGATGTCATCAGTCCAATGGCGGCCGGCCAACCGAGCCTGGTCGCCTCGACGATCAACCACACGGCCACCCTGCTTTCACATGGGACGACGGTGTGGGTCGCCTTCTTCGGTCTGATCGAGATCGCCATCGGGATGGGATTGTTCTTCCGGCGTTCCGTGAAGCCGGCTCTGGTCGTCTCTTTCATCTGGGGCGCGGGGATCTACCTCTTCGGTGAGGGCTTCGGCATGGTGCTCACCGGACCGACCTCTCCGTTGCAGGGCGCACCCGGTGCGGTGTGCTTCTACATGCTTCTCGGTGTCCTGGTGTGGCCCAAGGTCGATCGGTCCGCCGATCGCATGCCCATGGGTGCCGAGTCCTCGGCGGCTGGTCGCGGCCTGCTGGGTGGAACGGGGTCACTGCTCGCCTGGGCGGTTCTGTGGCTCTTCGAGGCGGTCATCTGGCTCTTCCCCTTCAACCGCACGGCCAATGCCATCACGATCAGTTGACCGACACGGCGAACGGCGAGCCGGGG
>DATCEZ010000335.1:0-2787 GCA_036509775.1 Acidimicrobiales bacterium | reverse complement strand
GGCGCGCGTGGCTGTGACACAAGAGATTCATCCGCCGTTCGCGGCCGTGTCATACCCATGTCGCGACGACCCCCGCCGCCAGCGATTTACGACACGTTGTGCCATCCGGCGTCACGCAAGGTGCCCGACGCAATGCGGGCCGTCGTCAGCGCGCGGAGAACAGGATCTCGAGGACAGTGCCGAGACCGGCCACGACCAGAGAGAGGGAGACGATGACGGCCATCACCTGCACCAGCGGCCGGTGCGTCCGCTCCCACTCGCCCACGTCAGCGAACTGATCGAGCTCGGTGCTGTCGGCGTCGGCCCAGGCCGCCTCCTCGGGCGGGCGGTCATCGAACGG
This sequence comes from Acidimicrobiales bacterium, assembly GCA_036509775.1. Classification (GTDB taxonomy): domain Bacteria; phylum Actinomycetota; class Acidimicrobiia; order Acidimicrobiales; family RAAP-2; genus Bog-473. The sequence goes on along the minus strand of DATCEZ010000335.1, from coordinate 2,447 downwards.
TCGCGGCTCCCGGGTGGCGAGGTACCCGATGAACGGGGCCAGGCCCTCGGGAAAGTGCGGCTGCGGCGGTCCAGGAACGTGACCCAGCATCGGCGACAACATTAGCCCTGCGTGCGGCGTCGCGAGCGGCCGAGCGTCTACCCTCTCGACGCATGGACGAACCTCAGCAGATCGGCCTCACCGCGGCCGGGTCGACCCCCCGTTTCCCTCACGACCCCAAGCCGCCGCAGGGTGCGCCCAACGTGATCGCCATCGTCCTCGACGACACCGGCTTCGGCCACCTGGGCGCCTTCGGCTCCGACATCGGGACGCCGCACCTCGACGCCCTGGCGGCCGGCGGTGCACCGTTCAACCGCTTCCACGTCACCTCCCTCTGCTCGCCGACCAGAGCATCGTTCTTCACGGGGCGAAACCACCATGCGGTCGGGATGGGCTTCCTGGCCGACATCCCGTTGGCATTCCCCGGCTACAACGCTCGCCTGCCCAAGTCGGCCGCCACGCTGCCCCGTCTACTGCGAGACGCCGGCTACTCCACCATGGCGGTCGGCAAATGGCACTTGACACCCCGGTGGCAGCGTTCGGCCGCCGGGCCGTTCGACACGTGGCCGCTCGGCCTCGGATTCGAGCGGTACTACGGGTTCCTCCAAGGCGACACCAACCACTGGACACCGAACCTCGTCTGCGACAACCACTACACCGAGCCGCCGCGCCGGCCCGAAGAGGGCTATCACCTGAGTGAAGACCTGGCCGACCAGGCCGTGCGCATGGTTCAGGACCAGCAACAGGGAGCCCCGGGCAAGCCCTTCTTCCTCTATTTCGCGCTCGGAGCCATGCACGCCCCGCACCACGTCACTCCCGAGTGGGTCGATCCGTACCGGGGGCTCTTCGACAAGGGGTGGGACGCATGGCGGGCCGACGTGTTCGCCCGCCAGGTGGCGACAGGCATGGTGCCCGAAGGCACGGTGCTCACCGAGCGGCCTGAGTGGGTGCAGGCCTGGGCGGACCTGCCCGCCGAGGAACGGCGCATGTTCGCCCGCCAGCAGGAGGTGTTCGCCGGCTTCCTGACCCACACCGACGCGCAGATCGGCCGGGTCCTCTCGTCACTCGAGAACCTGGGCGCGCTCGACAACACGCTCGTCATGGTCTTCTCCGACAACGGCGCCAGCGCGGAGGGGGGCGTCGCCGGCAGCGTCAACGAGCACCGCTTCACCGCGCACCTCCGGGAGTCCATGGACGACAACCTCGCCCACTACGACGACTGGGGTGGATTCAGCACCTACAACCACTACTCGTGGGCATGGGCCTGGGCGGGCAACACGCCCCACAAGCTCTGGAAGCGCTACACGTGGCTCGGCGGAACCCGCACCCCTCTGATTGTGCACTGGCCCGGACGGATCACCGACGCCGGCCGCGTGCGCAGCCAATTCACCCACGCCATCGACCTCATGCCGACGATTCTGGCTGCCGTCGGCCTCGACGTCCCGGACCAGGTCGACGGCGTGGCCCAGCAACCACTGGACGGCGTGAGCCTCCTCTCCACGCTCGAAGACCCGACGACGCCCGAGCTCCACCAGACCCAGTACTTCGAAATGATGGGCTCGCGTTCGATCTACCACGAGGGGTGGAAGGCCACGACGAACCACATCAGCACCGGCATCCTCGACGAGGAGGAGCTGGCCGTCGGGAGCCGCGATTTCGAGGACGATCGCTGGGAGCTCTTCGACCTGTCGGTGGACTTCTCCGAGTCGACTGACCGCGCCGAGGACGAACCGGAACGGACGCAGCGCATGCGTGATCTGTGGGACGCCGAGGCCCAACGCAACAACGTCCTGCCCATTTCGGACGGCCTCGTCGACCGCTTCGGGGGATTCATCCCGCCGGTCTGGCCCTCAGGACCGACCCGGACGTTCCTTGCCGGCGGTGGTCCCGTGGCCGACGAATCGGTCCCGCTGCTGTGGGGAGGGTTCGACATCACGGCCGACATCGACACCGACCGCGACGGTGCGGGCGGCGTCGTCTTCGCCCTGGGCGACTGGTTCGGCGGCTACGCCCTCTACCTGGTCGAAGGAAGGGTCCACTTCACCTTCGCCCGGGCCGCCGACGCGCTGGAGCTGATGATGGCGGCGGGCCTGGCGGCCGGTCACCACGACATCACCATCTCCTACACCGTGGGCCAGGGCGGCGGCCTGGGCCGCATGGTCCTGTCCGTCGACGGGGTCGAGGTCGACGAGACGGCGGTGGAGGGGATGCTGCCGCTGGCCGTCCAGCACGGCGGGGCCGGGTTGCGTCTCGGCTGGGACAGCGGCTTCCCGGTGTCTTCGCGCTACGCGCCCCCGGCTCCTTTCGAAGGCACGGTCCACGGCGTGCACGTGGACACGCCGGGCTCGTTGCGACCCGATCCGGCCGACGAGGTGCGCGCCGCACTGCACGCCGATTGAACGCCGGAG
>DATCEZ010000334.1:0-5894 GCA_036509775.1 Acidimicrobiales bacterium | reverse complement strand
GTTGTGGATCGCTACTGCGTTGGCCACGCAGGAGAGACCGCCGGAGCGGGCCGTGCGCAGGCAGAGCAGGCCCACCAGATCGGACCCGTCCGTGTGGTAGTCGAGCGCAACGCCGCCGAGCTCGTTGCCGCGTACTGTCGGATCGTCGATGGTCTTGCCCTGATCGGTGACGTCGCCCAGGACATGGCCGTGCTTGTTCTGGGCCCACGGCTCCCCGAGGTGTAGACCGATGCCCCAGTAGAGAAGTGTGAGGTCGTCATCGTCGTAGCGCGCGGTGTCGAGGGTGGCGATGCGTGCGAAGCCCCGCCCGTTCAGCAGGGTGTCCACGACCTCGTCGAGCTTCGTCGCCAGACGGTCGAGCGGGAAGTCGTCGCGCTCGAGTTGTAACGGGTCGGCGCTCTTGCGCTTGGCCACGGCCAAGGCTGCGTCGAGCTCGGCGTGGTCGTCACTGCTCAGACGCAGCGTCCAGGCGTCCGCGTCGGCGATGTCGCCGGCCCGCCATTCCGCTGCCGGCTCCAGCTCGTGCAGGGCGACGGCCATCACGCGTTCCGCCCGCCCCGCACCAGGCGCCCCGGCAGGGCCCCGGTGGGCTCGCCGTCCCGGTAGGTGACGGCCCCAGCCACGACGGTGGCTCGGTAGCCGTGGGCGCCCTGCAAGAGCCGCTTGCCTCCGGCGGGCAGGTCGTAGGCCATGACCGGCGGCGCGCAGGCCAGGCGGTCGAAGTCGATGACGTTGATGTCCGCCCGCAGGCCCGCGGCCAGGACGCCGCGGTCGTGCAGCCCCACCGCGCCGGCCGTGGCGCTGGTCAGTTGCGCCACGACGGCGCCGACCTCCATGCGGCCGTGGGCGCGGTCACGGGCCCAGTGCGACAGCGCATAGGTCGGGAAGCTGGCGTCGGAGATGAGGCCGACATGGGCTCCGCCGTCGCCCAGACCGAAGACGGTCAGGGGGTGGGCGAGCATTTCGCCGCAGGCGTCCAGGTTCCCCTCGGCGTAGTTGGAGAACGGGGTGTAGAGGAAGTTGCGGCCGCCGTTGTCCGACAGGAGGTCCAGCAGCAGCGCGGCCGGCGCCACGCCGAGCGCGGCCGCCATCCGCTCCACGCTGGTCTCGGGCGCCGGCTCGTAGTCGGGCACCTCGCCCAAGGGATACAGGCGGCCGTAGCCGATGGGACGTCGCCGCGCCCGCTGCCCGCCGCTGTCGCCGCTGTCGCCTCCTCCGCCGCCGTCCGTCGACTCCATGTCGGCAAGGAGGCGGGCCCGGAACACCGGGTCGCGCAGGGCGCGGGCCTGCGCGGCGACGGGCAGTGCCGCGGTGTTGGCGTAGGCCGGGAAGGCCAGCAACGGGTGGTACGAGGACTGCAGCCCGACGAGCAGACCGACCGGCCGCGGTGCCACCTGGGCCCGGATGGGCAGGCCGTCGGCCACGGCGGCCTCAATCCGGCCGAGGAGATCGCGCCACTGCCCGGGATGGCGATGGCTCTGCGCCAGCGAGAGCGAGAGTGGCACGCCGGTGCGCGCCACCATGGCCCGGACCAACTCGAACTCGCCGTCGGTGTCGGGCCAGAAGTCGGAGATGAGCTCGACCACGCCGTGCCCGGCGTCGGCCACGCCGAGGGCGATGGCCTCGAGCTCGTCGGTGCCGGCGCGTAGCGACGGCGTCGGGTCCCCGCTGGCCGTGCGGTGATTCAAGGTCCGCGACGTCGAGAAGCCGATGGCCCCGTCGCGCATGGCCTCGGTGGCCAGGGCGCGCATGGCGGCGCGGTCCTCGGCCGTGGCCTCCTCCAGGCGGGCCGCCCGTTCGCCCATGACGTAGAGGCGCAGCGCGCCGTGGGGGAGTTGCGCGCAGAGGTCGATGTCGTGCGGACGCCGCTCGACCGCGTCGAGATACTCGCCGAAGCTCTCCCAGGACCAGTCGATCCCCTCGTCGAGGACGGCGCCCGGAATGTCCTCGACCCCCTCCATGAGCGAAATCAGGCGCGGGTGCGCGTCGGGCCGCACCGGTGCGAAGCCCACGCCGCAGTTGCCCATGACCGCCGTCGTCACGCCGTGCCAGCTCGACGGCGTCATGCGCTCGTCCCACGTCGCCTGCCCGTCGTAGTGCGTGTGGATGTCGACGAAGCCCGGCGTGACCAGCAGGCCCTCGGCGTCAATCTCCTGGACTCCCCGGCCCGTGACCGGCCCCACGGACGTGATCATCCCGGCGTCGACCGCCACGTCGGCCCGCCGGGGCTCGCCACCCCGGCCGTCGGCCACCAGCCCGCCCCGGACGACCAGGTCGTGCGCCGTGTCTGCCATGCCCTGCCCCTCACCCTCCCCACTGAGCCGGGAAGATAGTTAGTCCATCTAACTATATGACGGGAGCGGTGGCAACCGCCCCCGGGCCGCGCCTCACCCCGTGAGGGCCAGGGTGCCGTCGGCGGCCAGGACGCCGGTGCGGCCGATGCCCTCCTCCGCGCAGAGCAGGGCCAACGAGTCGGCGTCGGACACGTTGGCCCAGGCCCGGCTGCCCTCAGGGGTGCGGCAGGCGAGGATGCCGCGCTCGGGGGCCCCGTCGCGGTCGAAGGTGACGGTGTAGGTCTCGACGCGGACGGCGCCGGTGGCCCCGGCATCGACGGTGCAACGCGGCAGCGCGTCCACGTCGGGCTGCACGTTGCGCCAGGCGAAGGGACGCCCGCCGCCGTGCGCCGGCGGGCGGGCGGCATAGACCCCGAGGGAGTGCTTGGTGGCGTACCAGCCCAGGCCGCTGATGAGTGCCGCGCTCTCCGGTGCGCGCCGCAACGCGCCGATGGCCTGGGCGATGCCGTGCGTGGCGTAGTTGTTGCCGGGCCCGCCGCCGAACGTCAGCCCGCCGGTCAAGGTCAACGGGCGGTCCGGATCGTCGAAGGCGAGGCCCAACTCGGCCGCCGCCATCTGGACCACCACCGGGAAGCACGAGTAGAGGTCCACCAGGGCGATGTCGTCGATGTCCAGACCGGCTCCCTCGAGTGCGGCGGCACCGGCCAGCCGGATGGCGGGGGAGCGATGCAGCTCGGGTCGATCGGAAATGAACCAGTGGTCGTTGCCGTCGGCACCGGAGAGCGGGAAGACCCACCGCTCCTCGGGCACGCCGGCGGCGCGGGCGGCCGCGGCCGAGCAGACGATGTAGGCCGCGCCCTGATCGACCTGCATGTTGGCCGTGCAGAGCTTGGGATAGGGGAAGGACACCATCCGGTTGGCGGGCCCGGGCGTGACGATCTCGTCGGGTGTCCTCGCCTGGCGGATCCAGGCATGCGGGTTGGCGGCTGCCACCTCGCTGAAGCGCGACCAGAGTCCGCCGATGCGCGCCCGGTGCTCAGGCAGCGTCCAGCCGTTGGCGGCGCGCAACGCGTTCTCGAACAGGGGGTAGGCATGGATCGGCAGGGCGACGCCGCGCTGCATCTCGAGCTCGGTGGCGCCCGCCTTCTCCTTCCCGAACAGCGCGGCCGCCGGTGTGCCCTCGGGCTGGCTCGACCATTGGAGCCAGGGCCGGGCGGGGTCCCGGCGGGCCAGGGTTCGGGCGTACATTGCCTCGGCCCCGGTGACCAGCACGACCTCGCGCTCGCCCCGGCTGATGGCGAGGCAGGCGTCGTGCATGAGGGCCTGCGGGTTGTTGCCGCCGATGGACGACACCATCAGCTCGGCCGGCTCGTCGCCCTCGGCACGGCCGAGCCGCGCCGCCACCAGCCGGGCCGGGTTCGGCGTGGACCAGCCGAGCGAGGCCACGACGCGGATGCTGTCGGCCCGGCCGAGCAGGGCGCGCCCGGCGGGGGCCGCTCCACCAGGTGCGACACCGTCGCAGTCCTCGGCTGCCGCCAGTAGGGCGGACGTCATGAGCGCCAAGGGCTCGGGCCTGGCGGTGGGGTCGAGCCCGGCGTCGGGGGGCGTCGCGACCTGGCCCACGCCGACTACCACAGGGGTTCGGGGGTCCGGCACCATGGACCGAGGAGCGTACCGGTTGACGCCCCAGGGCCTCCCCGGGGCGCCGATACACTCGTTGCCGTTCGCTCCAGCTCCAGCCGAAGGGATTGCATGAGCAGCTACGAGACCGCGCTGGCCACCGATCCCGAGGTGGCACGACTCCTCGGCGAGGAGCTCAACCGGCAGCAGACGACCTTGCAGCTGATTGCCTCGGAGAACTTCACGTCACCGGCCGTGCTCGCCGCCTCGGGCTCGGTGCTGACGAACAAGTACGCCGAGGGCTACCCGGGCAAGCGCTACTACGGGGGTAACCGCGTCATCGACGTGGTGGAGGATCTGGCCCGCGATCGGGCCACCGCGCTGTTCGGGGCCGACCACGCCAACGTGCAGCCGCACGCCGGCGCCAACGCCAACCTCGCCGTCTACCAGGCGTTGCTCGAACCGGGCGCGACCGTCCTCGCCATGCGGCTCGATCACGGCGGCCACCTGACCCACGGCTCGCCGGCCTCCATCGTCTCGAAGTTCTGGCGCTTCGTCTCCTACGGGGTCACCCCGCAGTCGGCGGACGAGTCCCACCCGGGCGAGGTCATCGACTTCGACCAGGTGGCCCACCTGGCCAAGACGGAGAAGCCGGCGCTCATCGTCGCAGGATCGACGGCCTACGCGCGGGTGATCGATCCCGTGCCCTTCCGCGAGATCGCCGACTCGGTCGGCGCGCGCTTCATGTTCGACGCCGCCCACCCGGCGGGCCTGATCGCCGGGGGCGTCCACCCGAGCCCGGTCGGCGTGGCGGACGTCGTCACCCTCACCACCCACAAGACGCTGCGCGGGCCGCGGGGCGGCACCATTTTGTGCGGGGAGGAGCTGGCCAAGAAGATCGACAGCGCGGTCTTCCCGGGGCTCCAGGGTGGTCCGCTCGAGCACGTCATTGCGGCCAAGGCCGTGGCCTTCGCCGAGGCGGCGCGGCCCGAGTTCCGCCAGTACGCCGAGGCGGTCGTGGCCAACGCCGCCGCCCTGGCCGCCGCCCTGGCCGGGCACGGCTTCCGGCTCGTGTCGGGCGGGACCGACAACCACATGTTGCTGGTCGACCTGCGAACGTTCGACCCCGAGCTGACAGGCAAGGAGGCCCAGGAGGTCCTGGACCGGGCCGGGATCACCTGCAACCGCAACACCATCCCCGACGACCCGCGTTCCCCATTCCTCACCTCCGGCCTGCGCCTCGGGACGGCGGCCGAGACGACGGCGGGCATGGGGCCGGACGAAATGACCGTGGTGGCGGACCTCATTGCGCGCACGCTCCAGGCCCGGTCCGACGAGGCGGAGATCGACGCGGTGCGTGCGGAGGTCGCCATGCTCTGCGCCGCCTTCCCGCCGTATCCCGATCTCTTGGGCTGAGGCGTGCCTGACATCGGCTGGTACGGCCTCGTCCTGGTGGTTGCCGCACTCGCCACGGCCGCACTGACGGTCCCGGCCAAGCGCATCGCCCTGCGGGTCGGGTACGTCGCCCACCCCGGCGAGCGCACGGTGCACACCAAGCCGATCCCCTACGGCGGGGGCGCCGCCATGTTCATGGGCTTCATGGTGGCGGTGCTGGGCGCGGCGGCGGTCCCCCAACTGCGCCCGATCTTCACCGATTCCCCCGAAATGACCGGCGTGGTGTTGGCCGCCGGCGCCATGTTCGCCGTCGGGCTCATCGACGACGTCCGTGACATGTCCGCCCCGGCGAAGATGGCGGGACAGGTCCTAGCTGCCAGCATCCTCTACTTCAGCGGGGTCACGATGTACGAGCTGAAGATCCCGCTGGCCGGCTTCTTCGTGCTGACGCCGGGGATCGTCCCGCTCATCACCGCCGCCTGGGTCATCGCGTTGACCAACGCCGTCAACCTGATCGACGGCCTCGACGGCCTGGCTGCGGGGGTGGTCGCCATCGGCGGCGGCGCCCTGGCGATCTACGGCATC
>DATCEZ010000333.1:0-3563 GCA_036509775.1 Acidimicrobiales bacterium | reverse complement strand
CGATGCCGATGCCCCCGGCGGTCGCCACCTGCGAGGCCGTGGCGCGGCCACAGCCGAGGCGTGTGAAGTCGAGGCTCGAGAACGAGAGGGTCACCGTCGGCGTCACGTCGTCGGTCACCGGGCGGGCCCGTCCCGCCTCGACGGCGATCGTGAACGCCCGTGCGTCGTCGCCGGGGCCCGAGACGTCGAAGCGGACCGCGGTGCCCTCGGCGCACCCTGCTTTCTTCCCGACGACGAACGGCATGGCGTCCCGTATGCGACCCAGCGAGATGGCCGAGGCAGCGTTCCCGCTCCCGCCCGGACGGTCGAGGGCGCGGCGCACATCCTGTTCGTGGACCCAGCTGTCGTAGACCCGCGCCGTCATGAATTCGGCGTGGGGCACCTGCCCCATGGGGCTGTAGCCGATGGCGGCCCACTCCGCCGCACTCAGCGCGGCAAGTTGGTCCAACCGCGTCCCGGTCACGGCCACGAACTCGGCGAGGACCGCCGGCCCGCTCTGGGTGCGCCGTACGGCCACGTAGGGCTCGTTGGTCGCCGCGAAGTCGTTCTTCACGTGTGCTCCGAGCGGTTCGGTCCACTCCGGAGCCGGCTCGCCCATGATCGCCTGCTCGATCCCTATGAGGTGGGAGAGCTGGTCCTTGACGTCCCAGCCGGGGCATTCGGTGGGGAGGGCCCACTCGGTGCCCGAGAGCTCGCGGCAGACCTCGGCCAGCGACCCCCAGGTCTCGGCCAGTGCAAAACGGTTCTTCTGGCCTACGCGGAGCCAGTCACCGTCCTGACCTGCACCGTTGTCGGCCACGAGTGCGACCCTAGCTCCGGATCGTGCCTGCCGAGGCCCGACCATCCCCCAATACCGAGAACGCCCCCGCTACGTTCGACTCCCGTCCAAGGCCATCACCGACCGAAGGAGTTGCCATGGCTAACTACGAGGGGTACTGCGTGAAGTGCCGAGAGAAGCGTGAGTTCGACGGCCAGGAAGTGGAATTGGCCAACGGGCGCCGCGCCGCACAGGGCACCTGCCCGACCTGCGGCACAAAAATGAACCGGATTTTGGGCAAAGCCAAAGTCTGAAACGGTGCACGCCAGCAAGCGGTGGGCGGACCGCCGGCTGGCGTGACACGATTGTTCGATGCATGACGTGATCGTCAAGGGGGGGACGCTGGTCGACGGGACCGGCGTGGCGGCTCGTTCCGCCGATGTCGCGGTCGATTCCGGCCGCATCACCGAGGTGGGCGCGGTCCAGGGCGGCGCCACCCGAATCATCGAGGCTGACGGCCTGCTGGTGACGCCCGGGTGGGTCGACGTCCATACCCACTACGACGGCCAGGTCACCTGGGACACTGAGCTCGCCCCGTCGTCGTGGCACGGCGTCACCACCCTCGTGATGGGGAACTGCGGTGTGGGGTTCGCCCCCGCGCGGCCCGACCGCCACGATTGGCTCATCGGCCTCATGGAAGGGGTCGAGGACATCCCCGGCACCGCGCTGGCCGAGGGGATCGAGTGGGAGTGGGAAACCTTCCCGGAGTATCTCGACGCGCTGGAGAAGCGGCGCTGGACGGTCGACGTCGGCACCCAGGTGCCACACGCAGCCGTGCGGGCCTACGTCATGGGTGATCGTGGAGCCCACAACGAGGCGGCGACGGCCGAGGACATCGCAGCCATGCGGGCCATTGTGCTCGCCGCCATGCGGGCCGGCGCGCTCGGGTTCTCGACGTCACGGACCATGGGGCATCGCGCCATCGACGGGGAGCTGGTGCCCGGGACGTTCGCCGCCGAGGACGAGCTCTTCGGGATCGGGTCCGCGCTGGGCGAGGCCGGCGCCGGCGTGTTCGAGCTGGCCCCCCTGGGCTCGGCCGGCGAGATGCTCGAGGACGCCTGGCAGGAGGTCGACTGGATGCGCCGGCTCTCGGCCGCCATCGACCGTCCCGTGTCCTATGTGCTGCTGCAGGCCGACGACGATCCCGAGCTGTGGCGCAAGCAGCTGGCGGCGTCCCTCGAGGCGTGCGCCGAGGGAGCCAAGTTGTTCCCCCAGATCGCCGGGCGCCCCACCGGCATTCTGTCCGGGCACCACACGACGCTGTGCCTGTTCTCCGACTTCCCCGCCTACGCGGAACTGCGGGAGCGCTGCGGGTCGCCGACCGAGCTGGCAGCGGCGCTGGCCGACCCCGAGGTGCGGCGGTCGGTGGTGTCGTGGACGCCGTCGTCGCCGGCCCAGGCCGACGCCATGACCAAGGCCTACGAGCGCACCTTCATCCTCGGGAATCCGCCCGACTACGAGCCCGGACCGGAGCGCTCGCTGGCGGGTGTGGCGGCGGCCAGCGGTCGCACGCCTCTGGAGGTGGCCTACGACGAGATGGCCCGCGACGGCGGGCAGGGGCTGCTCTACATTCCGATCCTCAACTACGCCACCGGCGACCTCGACCACGTGCGCGAGATGATGCTGCACCCGCAGGGCCTCCTCGGCCTGGCCGACGGCGGCGCCCACACCGGCACCATCTGCGACGCGTCGATGCCGACCTTCATGCTCACGCACTGGACGCGCGACCGCAGCCGGGGCGAGCGCCTGCCGCTCGAGTACGTGGTGCGGAAGCAGACGCTCGACACGGCGCGGCTGTACGGCATGACCGACCGCGGCACTGTTGAGCCGGGCGCACTGGCCGACCTCAATCTCATCGACTACGACGCCTTGACGCTCGGTGCGCCCTACGTCACGAACGACCTGCCGGCAGGCGGGCGGCGGCTGCTCCAGAAGGCGTCGGGCTACGTGGCCACCGTGAAATGCGGGACCGTGACCTTCGAGCACGGCGAGCCGACCGGTGAGCTGCCGGGGCGCCTGGTGCGCGGCGACCGCTGAACCGCTCCCGCTGATCCCGGCCCCCAGCTGACACCTCCCACTCCCCCGACGCCCGCTTCGCCAGGGCCCGCGACACGGCAGACTGCACCTGGTATGGAGGCGCCCCTGACCCAGTACGCCCTCCGGGACGGTGTCCACATCGGTTACCAGGTCTGGGGAGTGGCCCCCGAAGAGCCGGGCGACGACCGAGTGGACGTGCTCGAGTTCAACAGCGGGCTCATGATCTCCATCGACGAGACCGTGGACGAGCCGAACTGGCTCCGCTACACCGAGCGGGTGGCGGACTTCTCCCGCCTGATCCGCTTCGATGCCGGCGGGCTCGGGCTCTCCGATCCCCTGCCGACGGGTACCGACCCCTCCATTGAGGGCCTGGGGCGCGACGCGCTGGCCGTCATGGATGCAGCGGGCTGCGACCGCGCCGTCGTCCTTTCCTCGGGCGGCGGGACCATGGCGGCGGTCTGGCTGGCCGCGACGCACCCCGAGCGTGTCATTTCGCTGATCATCGTCAACGGGACGGCCCGCGTGGGCCAGGCCGAGGACTACGGCTTCGGGGCCTCGGACGAGGAAGTGGCCATGGGGTCCTGGATCGAGGGGTCCATGACCGAGGACGGCATCCCGCGGGACATCTCCATCTTCGCTCCGAGCCTGGCCCACCGAGTCGGCTTCCGGGAGTGGTGGGGCCGAGCGGCCCGGCGCGGCGCCAGCCCGG
>DATCEZ010000332.1:0-2907 GCA_036509775.1 Acidimicrobiales bacterium | reverse complement strand
CGACCACGCCGATACCGAAGGGGACCTCACCCTGGTATCCGGGGGGCGCTGCCGTCACCGCGGTCCAGGCCCACAACGTGCCCTGGCGCGACAGCTCCACGGGCTCGGGATCCGCTGTGGCGCAATAGGTGCAGGCGTCGGCCCGGGGGAAGTGGACCTTCCCGCAGGCTCCACAATGCGAGCCGAGGAGGGCGGGCGCATCGTCGTCGGTGAACAGGCCCTCGCGGACCATGACGCGGGTGCTCAACTGCCCAGTTCCACCATTTCGAGACCGTCGAACTCCCAGTAGGCCCGCAACGAGGCGATCTTGCCGGCCCCGTCGGTGCGGTAGGTGTAGACGCCGTGCACAATGGCCTGGTGCGTCCCCCCGGCCAGCGTGGTGCGGATGATGCCGACGTCGGCCACCTCGTCCCCGCAGAGGTAGGACTCGGTGATGTCGAAGTCGATGGCCTCACTCGACGCGATCACAGTGTCGTAGAAGGCCGCGATGGCGTCGCGCCCGTGGTGCCCTTTGCCCTCGGGGTCAAAGGCCGACGGTCCGATCGGGTCCTGCACGAAGGCGTCATCGGCGAACAGGCTCAGCCAGCCCTCCCGGTCGCCTGCCGTCACGGCGGCCCGGGATGTGAGGCCCAGCTCGCGGGCGTTCATGGGTGTGGGTGCGTCGGTCATGTCCCTCCCTCTCAGCGGACGTTGGCGATGACGTCGTCGGCGAAACGCTTCAAATTGTCGACCTTTGTCGCCAGCGTCTCGGTGTCCTGCTCCACCCCGTAGGGCCAGCGGAAGCCGACGATCACGTCGGTGACACCGAGCTCCTCCAGACGGTGGACGCCGTCGATCGTGTACGCGTCGAGCGAAATGACGTGGACCTCGAACGGCTTGTTCTCGGTCCCGTGCTCCCGCCGCAGCTCGGCCAGGCGGGCCAACAACCCGGGCAGGTCGGCGGGGTCTCCCCCACCGTGCAGCCAGCCGTCGCCGTCCACAGCGGCGCGCTTCAGCGCGGCTTCGTGGTGCCCACCGATGAGGATGGGCACCGGCTGCGAAGGCGTCGGGCACATTTTGATGGAGGGCACGTCGAAGACCTCGCCGTGGAACTCGAAGAAGCCCCCCGCCATGAGGCCCCGCATGATGGCGATCTCCTCGTCCATCCGCTTGCCCCGGCGCTCCCACGGCACGCCGCAGATCTCGTAGTCCTCGGGCCACGGGCTCGTGCCGACGCCGAGGAGCAGCCGATTGTTGGTCAGTACTGCCGTCGAGCTCACCTGCTTGGTGATCAGGACCGGCTGGCGGATGGGCAGCTTTATCGCGAAGGTCACGAAGCGCAGGCTCTCGGTCAACGCGCCCATGGCGGGAATGAGCGAGAACGGCTCCAAGAAGGGCTTGTCCTCCAGGAACTCCCGCGTCCCGTCCGGGTTGAACGGGTAGGTGGTGTCCGACACCTCCGGATAGCAGATGCTGTCGGGCACGACCATAGAGTCAAAGCCCGCCGCCTCGGCCGCCTGGGCCAATGGCAGATAGAAGGACGGGTCTGTCATCGACTCGGCATACGAGAATCGCACGGCACCTCCGGGTGTCCACAGCTCGGGCGCGCCTACCATGCGGCCCGTGCCTGCTCATCCTGCCAGGGCCGATGCGTCCGAGCACAACCCCGCCCCACGCGGCGGTCCGGCGCCCCTGGTCACCGACCTCTCGCTGCAGGATCTCGAGCAGGAAGCCCGGCGGGCCATCGGGGAGATGGCGTACGCCTACTACTCGGGGGGTGCCGACGACGAGCGCCTCCTGCAGGGCAACGTGGATGCCTGGAGCCACTGGCAGCTCCACCCCCACGTCCTGGCCGGGATCAGCGAGGTGTCCACCGCGACCACCCTCCTCGGCAGCCCGGTCAGCTCCCCCGTCGCCATCGCCCCGACGGCCATTCAGGGGTTGGCCCACGCCGAGGGCGAGGTGGCGACCGCCCGCGGTGCCGCCGAGGCCGGCGCACTGCTCATTTTGTCGTCGCTGGCCACGTGCCGACTCGAGGACGTGGCGGCCGCCGCTCCCGACGCCATCCGCTGGATGCAGGTCTACATACTGCGGGAGCGGGAGCGCACGGAGGAGCTGGTCCGCCGTGCGGCGGCACACGGCTACCGCGCCCTGGTCCTCACCGTCGACGCCCCCGTCTCGGGGCTCCGCCTGCGCGAGTGGCGCATCGGCGTGCGCCTGCCCGACGACCTGGCGCTGCCCAACCTGGCGCAAGGCAGCACCGACAGCGCCCGAGAGGGTGGGTTCATGGCCGTCGTGACCCACGAATTCGAGCCGGCGCTCACGCCTCGCGACATCGGCTGGCTCGCCGGCCTCAGCTCGCTGCCCGTCGTCGTGAAGGGTGTGCAGCGGGCCGACGACGCCGTGCGCTGCGTCGACGCCGGGGCCGCCGCCGTCGTGGTATCCAATCACGGTGCCCGCCAGCTCGCCGACGCGCCCGCCACGGCCGACATCCTCGCCGAGGTGGTCGACGCGGTGGACGGGCAGGCCGAGGTCTACGTGGACGGTGGCGTGCGCCGGGCCCCCGACGTGGTGAAGGCGTTGGCGCTCGGCGCCCGGGCGACGCTGGTCGGGCGGCCGTCGCTGTGGGCGGTGGCCACGGGTGGGGCCGAGGGCGTAGCGGGAATGCTGCGCTGGTACGAAGCTGAGCTGCGGCGCACTATGGCCCTCTGCGGCGCCAGCACCGTCGACGCCATTGCGCGCGACCTCGTGCGCCGCACGCCGGGATGGGCGCTCCCATGACAACCGTTGCCGCCATGCTCGTCGCCCGCGTCGACGACGACCGCACGGGCGTCCTCGACGGCGACGAACGCTGGACCTGGCGCGAGGCGGTGCACGAGGGGGCCACCCGGGGCGCCCTGGCGCGCTCCCTCTTCGGCGACGCCAAGC
>DATCEZ010000331.1:0-3920 GCA_036509775.1 Acidimicrobiales bacterium | reverse complement strand
CGTGATTGTGCCGGCGGCGTTCGGCGAGCGGGCCGGTGCCGTGGGTGGCGCGCTGGCGGTGCGGCAGGGCGGCTTGGGCTGATGCGGACCGGCGTCGTGTTGCCGACGTTCCGCGACACACCCGCTGCGGCGTTCGCCGCCGCCGCCGCTGCGGTCGAGGCCGGCGTCGACGGTCTCTTCTGTTACGACCACATCTGGCCCATCGGCCAGCCGGAGCGGCCGGCCTTGGCGCCCTTCCCGCTCCTCGGCGCGCTGGCGACCATGCTCGAGCCGTCCGACGGCCCGCGGGGTGGCCCCTTCCTCGGCACCTTGGTGGCCCGCGTCGGCCTGGTGCCCGACGCGGTGCTGGCGGCGCAGTTCCTGGCGCTCGAGGGCCTGGCCCCGGGACGGGTGATCGCCGGGCTCGGGACGGGCGACCGTTTGAGCGAAGAGGAGAACCGCGCCTACGGCATCCGCTTCGGACCGGCGGCGGAACGCCGGACCGAAATGGTCGAGCTCGGCCGCCGGCTGGCCGGAGCGGGCCTCCCGGTGTGGGTGGCCGGGGGACCGGCGGGGCGGACCGAAGAGGCCCGGGCGATCGGTGCCGCGCTGAATGTCTGGGACGCCGAGCCGGCGCTGGTGGCCGAGCGGGTCGCCGGGCCGCCGGGGGTGGAGGTGACGTGGGCCGGACCGCCACCGTCGGCCATGCCGCCGCTGGCCGACAGGCTGCGGGCGTTGGACGAGGCGGGCGCCACGTGGGCGATCTTCGGCTGGCCCGTCGACGTCGAGGAGCTGGCGGCGGCCGGGCACCAGCAGGCCTGAGGTCTGGTCCGGCGACGGTCTGGTCCGGCGGCGAGCGACCCCGGTCCTAGACTTTCACGATGGAGTTCCGCCGCATCAACGGTCTGCCGCCCTACGTCTTCGCCACCATCAACGACCTCAAGGCAGCCTCGCGGCGGAGCGGGCGCGATGTCATCGACCTCGGCTTCGGGAATCCCGACCTCCCCTCGCCCGACGTGGCCGTGGCCAAGCTGGCCGAGGCCGCCCAGAACCCGCGCAACCACCGCTACTCCGCATCACGCGGCATCCCGAAGCTTCGCAGCGCCATCACCGATCTGTACCAGCGCAAGTTCGACGTCACGCTCGACCCCGAGACCCAGGTGGTCACCACCATCGGGGCCAAGGAGGGCTTCTCGCACCTGATGTGGGTGCTGGTCGGCCCCGGGGACACCGCGCTGGTGCCGTCGCCGTCGTACCCGATCCACATTTGGGGCCCGCTCTTCGCCGGCGCCGACGTGCGCCAGGTGCTGCTGCAGGGTCCCGACGCGGAGTCCGACGATGCGCCGGACCCGGGTGAGGCGTTCTTCGACGGGCTCATGAAAGCGTGGGAGGAGTCGTGGCCCAAGCCGCGAGTCATCGTCATCTCCTTCCCGCACAACCCGACCACCGCCTGTGTCGACCTGTCCTTCATGGAGCGCCTGGTGGCCTTCGCCCGCGAACACGAGGTGGTCCTCGTGCACGACTTCGCCTACGCCGACCTCGGCTTCGATGGCTACGACCCGCCGTCCATCCTGCAGGTGCCCGGTGCCACCGACGTGGCAGTGGAGATCTACACCATGACCAAGTCCTTCTCCATGGCCGGGTGGCGCGTCGGCTTCGTTGTCGGCAACGCGGAGATCGTGCAGGCTCTCACCAAGCTCAAGACGTATCTCGACTACGGGACCTTCCAGCCGATACAGATCGCCGCCATTGTGGCGATGAACGAGGCGCCGGAGTATCCGAAGGAGATCAACGCGATCTACCGGTCGCGGCGTGACGCCCTGTGCGACGGCCTCAATCGGATCGGCTGGCGTCTGGAGCCGCCCAAGGGGACCATGTTCGTCTGGGCTCCCATTCCCGAGCCGTACCGCGAAATGGGCTCCCTCGAGTTCTCGAAGTACCTAGTCAGCGAGGCTGGCGTGGCCACGTCGCCGGGCGTCGGCTTCGGTCCTGGCGGGGACGGCCACATCCGTTTCGCCCTCATTGAGAACGAGCAGCGCATCGGCCAGGCCGTGCGCCACCTGCGCGCCGCCCTGACGAAGCTGGGATAACGCGGCGCCTTTTCCCGGCGCGCACACAGGTTGGATTTGAGGCAAGTACGGGAGGATCCGTATGTGTCGAGCCCTGACCAGCCGGGCGTGGCGCTGCAGCAGGTGCCGGCCGACGCTGCCCTGGTCGGCACGCGCGGCGGCTACATCAGCCAGTTCGACTCGTTCCGGGTCATCGCGTGCTGCGCCGTCGTGTTGCAGCACTCGTTGCTGTGGAACGTCCAGGGCGGCAACACCACGGCGTGGGCCTTCGTCATGCTGCTGCACTTCAGCCGGACCGCCTTCTTCTTCCTCGCCGCCTTCCTGCTGACGTACTCGCAGATCACACGGCCGCGGTCGACGGTGGGCTTCTGGCGCCGCCGCTACGTGCAGATCGGCGTGCCCTTCCTCGCCTGGACGCTCATCTACTGGGTCTTCTCCATGATCACGGGCCGTGCGGATGGGCCGGGGTGGGTTGGTAGCCGACCGAGGCCGAACCGCCCAACGCCAGGAGATACGGGGGTGCGGTTACCGCACTTGCCGGCGGTGCGGTCAAGATGCCGATGTACCCGGCCGTGGCCACGAAGACGCCGGCCGCCACGAAGGCCGCCACGAAGGCCGCCACGAACGAGGCCGTCCTTCTCCGCCAGGCTTGCATGCCGCCCTGCCCACCGCCCCGCCGGCGGTGTCCACCGAGCTTCACGGCAGGCCGGCACCGGGGACGGTCGTTCGCACTTTCTCGAGCGCACCATTGCGCGCTGCCCGCGCCACCGAGGCGTTGCTGTCGGCCGCGGTGACCAGATAGAGCGTGCGCCGGTCATCGTCACCGAGCATGCAGGCAAAGCAGCTGAGGGACGTGGTCACGCGCTCGAGAATTTCGCCGCCTTCGGCGACGCGCAGACACTCTGCCCCGAGCGCGTTGGCCACCCAGACGGATCCGTCGGCGCAGAGGCAGATGCCGTCGGGGGCCACGTTCTTCAGGGAAGCCCACTCCCGCCGATTGCTCAAGGTGCCGTCGGCAGCGCGATCGAATGCACTCAAACGCCCGCCGAAGCTCTCGGCGATGATGAGTGTGGCGCCGTCCTCGGTGATGACCGTGCCGTTGGGGAAGTGGAGGTCGTCCGCCGCTTCATGGCTCGTGCCGTCCGGGTCGACGCGGATGAGCGACGCGGTGGAGATGGCGCTGGCATCCGTCGTCCCGTCGTGGAGGCCGTCGAGGTCGAAACCGAAGTTGCCCGAGTAGGCCTGCCCGTTGGAGGCCACCACCATGTCGTTGGCGTGCCAGGTGGCCCAGGGCCGCAGATCGCCGTGCTCGACGAGCGTGCCGTCGAGCTCGCGGCGGACGATGACCCGGTCGAGGCGGGAGTTGATGAGGAGCCGGCCGTCGGGGAGCCAGCCCAGGCCGGCCGGCTCACCGTCGAAGGCCACCTCGACCTGGCGCTCGCCGTCAGGGGAGACGGAGAAGACGGCGTGGTCGAAGAAGTCCGAATACCAGAGCCGGCCCTCGTGCCAGCGGGGGCACTCGCCGAAGAAAAGGCCAGAGACGAACGGCTCGGCGTTCAGGGTCTCACTTGTCACGCTGCGCACCTCCACGCCGGGCGGGTATCCGGCATTGCAGTTCAGCACAGCCGGCACCCGGTGCGGGGGCGGCCCACCGGGTACCTTTGGCTCGTGACGTACTGGGTGCTCAAGGCGATCCTCACTCCGATCTTCTTCGTCCTGTGGCGCGTGAAGGTCGAGGGACGGGAGAACATCCCCAAGCACGGGCCCGTCGTCCTGGCGGCCAACCACCAGTCTTTCTGTGACTCCTTCTTCATTCCGTTGGTGGTCCGGCGCAAGGTGACGTTCCTGGCCAAGGCGGAGTACTTCGACTCC
>DATCEZ010000330.1:0-5451 GCA_036509775.1 Acidimicrobiales bacterium | reverse complement strand
CGACCGGCCCGGCCAACAGCACGGTCTCGCCCGGCCCGGCGAGCACCACCGCGGGGCGGATGCGATCGCTGCCCGTCGCCTCGTAGACCGCGAGGAGCTCCCCGGCCTCGTCGAGCATGGCCCAGGGACCGTCGCCCACGGCACCGAGCGGGACGCGGTCGAGCGGCAGACCCGTACGGATGGAGGCCGCGGCGTCCGGCGGCACGGTGACGGCGTCCATGTCGCGTAGGGCCTGCGCCGGGGTCAGGACGTCGTCGGGGCCGATGGCGTCGAGTGGGTGCATTTCGGGACCGCCGAACGAGCCGATGCGGGTGCGTCGCAGGTTCGTGACGTAGGCGTCGCCGCCCAGTGCCCGCCCCAGGTCCTGCGCCAGCACGCGGATGTACGTCCCCGACGAGCACACCACCTCCGCCCGGTAGACACCCGGCTGCGACGGGTCGGGCGCGGTGTCGAAACGGGTCACGGTGACGGGCCGGGCGGGGCGATCGACCTCGATGCCCTGGCGGGCCAGCTCGTGCAGGCGGCGGCCGCCCACCTTCACGGCCGACACCATGGGTGGCACCTGCTCGATGTCGCCGGTCAGCCCGGCCGCCGCTGCGGCCACGTCGTCCGGGGTGACATGGCTCATGTCGTAGGTGGCGACGACCTCGCCGGAGGCATCGAGCGTGGATGTCGCCGTGCCCAGCACAATGTCCGTCGTGTAGGTCTTGGGCAGGGCCGTGAGAAACCGCATCAGGCGGGTGGCCCGGCCCAGCCCGACCAGCAGCACGCCCGTGGCGTCGGGGTCGAGCGTGCCGGCGTGGCCCACCCTGCGCTGGCCGAAGATGCGGCGGCAGCGGGCGACCACGTCGTGCGAGGTCCAGCCGGCTTCCTTGTCGACGACCACCAGGCCGGTGATGCTGGCTGGCGCTGGGCCCGGCTCCGGCCCCGCCCCCGGCTCTCGCCCGGGCTCCGGCTCACGACTCCCGGTCACGACTCCTCGGCCGGGGACTCCCCCTCGTTCGCCTCGTTCGCCTCGTTCGCCTCGTTCGCCTCGTTCGGACCTTGCAGGCCGCGCAGCAACTCCTCCACCCGGGAGCCCGCCGCAATGGCGGGGTCGGCCTTGAAGGTGAGGCGGGGCGTGCGCTTGATCGTCATCTGCGTCCCAACAGTGCGCTGCAAGTGCACCCGACGCTCCTCGAGCACCACTGCCGTCGCCTCGTCGAGCGTGGCGAGATACACCGTGGCCGTCCGCATGTCAGGCGCAGCGTCGACCGAGGTCACGGTCACCATGGGTAGCTCGTCGGCGTCGGCGAGCCGCTCGAGCTCGTCCGCCAAGACCTGCCGCAACACCTGGTTGACCCGTAGTACACGCGGGTATGTCGCCGTGCGCCGTCTCACCGCTCAGCTCCTCACTGGAAACACGATCAGGAACAACTGCCAGCAACTCGACCAACGACCAGAAGCAGAACCACCGGACCGGCCCACGCCAACCCGGCCCAACCCGGCCCACGCCAACCCGGTCCACGCCAGCGGCTCAGGTCCTGGCGATCTCCCGCTCGTCGTACGTTTCAATGATGTCGCCGTCCTTCAGGTCCTGGAAGTCAGACAGCCCGATACCGCACTCGAAGCCCGAGGCCACCTCGCGCACGTCGTCCTTGAAGCGGCGCAGCGAGTTGATGGCACCCTTCCAGATGACCGTGCCCTCCCGTAGGAAGCGGACCTTCGAGCCACGGGTGATCTTGCCGTCCCGGACGTAGCAACCGGCCACGGCACCGATCCGGGGAACCCGGAACACCTCGCGCACCTCGGCCTCGCCGGTGACGATCTCCTCGTACAAGGGAGAGAGCAGGCCGAGCATGGCCGCCTCAATGTCCTCCAGGAGCTTGTAGATGATTTCGTAGGTCCGGATCTCGACGTCGGACGACTCGGCCAGTTCACGCGAGCGCTTGTCCGGGCGCACGTTGAACCCGATGATGGTGGCGTTGGACGCCGCCGCCAGCTGCACGTCGTTCTCCGTGATGCCGCCGATGCCGCGCAGGATGAAGCTCAACTTCACGTCGTCGCGCTCCAAGCGCTTCAACGAATCGGTCACCGCTTCCAGCGAGCCCTGCACGTCGGCCTTCAGCACGATGTTCAACGTGGCCATCTCGCCGCGCGAGATCTGCTCGAAGAGGTCCTCGAGCTTGGCCCCGGCCCCCGCCACGGGCTTGTGGCCCGACAGCCGGAAGCGCTGGACCCTGGCTTCACCCAACGTGCGGGCCCGGGCCAGGTCCTTGGCGCCGCGCATCTCGTCCCCGGCGTGCGGCGGCTCCGAGAAGCCCAGTACCTGCACCGGTGTCGAGGGCAGCGCCTCCTTAATGTGGTCGCCTCGGTCGTCGACCAGCGCCTTGACCTTGCCCCAAGCGGGTCCGGCCACGACGGGGTCGCCGACACGCAGCGTGCCCTGCTGGACAATGACGGTGGCCACCGGGCCACGACCGGCTTCCAGGTTGGCCTCGAGCACGACGCCGCGGGCCTCGCCCTCGACCCGTGCGGTCAACTCCTCGACCTCGGCCACGGTCACGATCTGCTCCAGCAGCGCGTCGATGTTCGTGCCCTGCAGCGCGGAGACCTCGACCACAATGGTGTCGCCGCCCCAGGCCTCGGGCACGAGTCCGCGCTCGGAGAGCTGCTGCAGCACACGCGACGAGTCGGCGTCGGGCCGGTCCATCTTGTTGACGGCCACGATGATCGGCACGTCGGCCGCCTTGGCGTGGTCGATGGCCTCAATGGTCTGGGGCATCACACCGTCGTCGGCCGCCACCACCAGGATCACGATGTCGGTGGCCTCGGCGCCACGGGCGCGCATGGCCGTGAAGGCGGCGTGGCCCGGAGTGTCGATGAAGGTGATGCGATGGTCGTTCCAGACGACCTGGTAGGCGCCGATGTGCTGGGTGATGCCGCCGGCCTCCCCCGCCACGACGTCGGTCGAACGGATGCGGTCGAGCAACAGGGTCTTGCCGTGGTCGACATGGCCCATGACGGTGACGACCGGCGGACGCGGCCGCTGGTCGGAGTCGTCCTCCTCGTCCTCGTCCTCGAAGTAGCGGGCCAAGAGCTCGGCTTCTTGCTCCTCGCCGGGGTCGACCAGTCGAATTTCGGCGCCGATCTCCGCCCCGAAGAGCTCGATCATGTCGTCGGTCAGCGACTGGGTGGCCATGACCATCTCGCCCTGCAGCAGCAGGAAGCGCACGATGTCGCCGGCGCTGCGGTTCAGCTTGGGGCCGAGGTCACGGGCCGTTGAGCCGCGCTCAATGATGATCTCGCCGTCGGGGACGGGAGCCGTCGACGGCATGTACGTGGTGAGCTGCGTCGGCTCGAGCTCTTCGAGATTGCGCCGACGTCGGCGGGCCCGCCGCTGCGGCGGCCGCCGCCCTGGCATGCCGCCACGACCTCCTGGCGGCGGGGCACCGGTTGGGGCTCCACCACCGGGCCGGCCGGCGAAGCCGCCGCCGCCACCGGCGGGACGACCTCCGTAGCCACCGCCCGCAGGACCGCCGGTCCCGGCGGGACGGCCGGCACCACCGGCGGGACGGCCGCCGGTGCGCTGGGGGTAGGAACCACCCGGACGTGAGGGCGGCGCGGTCGCACGGCGCCCGCCCATGCCGGGCGGGGGCGGAATCGGCCGGCCACTCGGACCGAGGGGAGGACGCGTGCCCGGCGGCGGGGGCACGGGCTTGCCGGAAGGACTCATCGGCGGACGCGCCGCGCGTGAGGGCGCCGCGGCGTCGGGCGGCGCCGCGGCCGAAGCCTCGGCCGTTGTCGATGCTTGCCCCGGGGCCGGGGCGGCCGCCGCAGGTGCGGACGGCGAGGGTGCGGCGGCAGGTGCCGCCGGGGCTGCGGCCGGAGCCGGAGCCGGAGCTGGAGTGGGAGCCTGCGCAGGAGCTGCGGCCGGAGCTGCGGCGGGAGCCGGGGCTGCAGCGGCAGCAGGAGCCTGTGCGGGACGGGCAGCCACCGGGGACTGCGCCGGTCGGGACGGAGCGGGAGCCTGCGCCGGGGCGGACTGAGCTGCCGGGGCGGAAGACGGAGAGGGCGACGGGGCCGCGGGAGGCGGCGTCGGGCGACTGCTGCTGATCAGGCGGGGCGAGCGGGCCGGTGGCTCGCCGCCGGCCGGAGCGTCGACCCGGTTACCCGCGGCAGCGGCAGCTGGTGCCGACGCCGGGCGGGCTGGAGCGCTACTCGCTCCCGAGTTGCTCGATACCGAGCTGAGCGGTCGGCGCGGTGCGTCGCTGGCACCGCCGTCGTCCCCACCCGTGGAGGGGCCGGCCGACTTGGTGGACTTGGCCGCCTTCTTCGCCGGGGCGGGCTCGTCCGGCTGGACGGGGCGGCGCAGGCCATCGGCGTCGGCCTTGCGGCGGACGCGGTCGGCCTGCGCATCCTCAATGGAGGACGAGTGACTCTTGACCCCGATCCCGAGGGAAAGGGCCAGCTCCAGCCCCTCCTTGTTGGAGAGACCGAGCTCTTTGGCCAGCTCATAGACGCGAATCTTCTTCGGCAAGTGGTTCTCTTTGTCCTTGATTTGTGTTGGGGCGCGGCGTCAACCCAGCCCCCTATCCTCGCACATCAGGTGTAGGGCGCTCCCACGCCCCGGCCAGGTGTGCCTGCAACTGCTGCAGTTCGTCGGCGTCGACGGCCGCCCGGAAGGCCCGCTCGAAGCCGTGCCTGCGCACCGCATCGTCCAGGCAGCCGGGCGAGTCCCGGCACAGCCAGGCCCCTCGGCCCGTCCCGTGCCTGTCCACCGACAGCGCCCCGCCCGGAAGCCGGACGATTCGGATCAGCTGGTCGGCCGGCAGGGCATTCCGGCAACCGACACAGGTCCGTGTCGGCGTTATGCCTCGGCCTCTTCGGACACCTCGGTGACCGCGGCGACCTCTTCGACGACGCCGTCCTTGGCCACCACCTCGACCTCCTCGACGGTGACCTCACCATCGGCGGACTCGGTCACTGTGACGTCGTCGACGATGACTTCCCCGTCGGGCGTCTCGGTCACCACGACATCTTCGACCGTGACACTCCCGTCGGCGGACTCGGTCACCACGACGACCTCCTCGGCGGCGCCCTCGGCGGGGCCCTCGGACGGGTCCTCCGCCGCGTGCGTCCACTCCGAGGCCGACATGGCCTCGCCGCCCTCGGCCGGCTTCCAGACCAGCTCGCCCTTCTCGTCCTCGATCCACTCGCCCTCGGCCCAGTCTTCGCCGCCGTAGCCGGCCTCTTCCTCGGCCAGCTGGGTCTCGCTCTTGATATCGATCCGCCAACCGGTGAGCCGAGCGGCCAGGCGGGCATTCTGCCCCTCCTTGCCGATCGCCAGGGAGAGCTGGAAATCGCTGACGATGACGGTGGCGGTGCCGGTCTCCTCGTCGAGACGCACCTCGCGCACACGCGCCGGGGCCAGCGCGTTCTGAATCAGCTCGACGGGGTCGTCCGAGAAGG
>DATCEZ010000329.1:0-8963 GCA_036509775.1 Acidimicrobiales bacterium | reverse complement strand
ACACCACCGAGTCACGGAAGTTCGCCGCGGTCACCTGGAGGCTGAGCGCCTGTAGGAAGTCCGGCGCATCCTGCGCCACCGCCCACTGCGTCATGCCGAGGTAGCTGGCGCCCCACATGACGAGGCGGCCGTCGAACCATGGCTGCGCCGCCACCCAGTCGAGCGTGGCCTTCCCGTCCACCTGCTCGTTGCGGACCGGGACGAACTCGCCACCGGACCCGAACGTCCCCCGGCAGCTCTGCACCACGACCTGATAGCCGCGCTCGGCATAGAGCCGACCGAGCGGTCCCATGATCGTGCGCCCGTACGGCGTGCGGATGAGCACTGTGGGCACGGTGGGCATGCCATCCGCCGCGGTCTGGTCCGTCGGGTACCAGCGGTCGGCGATGAGCTCGACGCCGTCGGCCATTTTGGCGGTGAGCCCGCGCTCCACCGACACTGCGGTGGTGCGCGGCGGGGGGAGCTTGACGGCGGATGCGGCGATCCGGCTCCACACGGTCATGCGCGACCCCCCGTGACGACTCCCCTCGTGCTTCCTCCACCCGTCGACGTCGACTGCTCCACCAGCCGACGTGCCGGTCCTGCGGTGCCCGCCGCCTCAGGAGGCGTGGAGCAACCCGAACACGACCGAATCGTAGAGGGCCTGCCAGCTGGCCTCAATGATGTTCTCGGAGACCCCGATGGTGGTCCAGGTCCGTTCCCCGTCCGTGGTGTCCACCAGGACGCGGGTGACGGCACCGGTGCCCCGGCCCGTATCGAGGACGCGCACCCGGTAGTCGGTGAGGTGGATGTGGTCGAGCGCCGGGAACTTGGCCCCGATGGCAGCCCGCAGCGCCCCGTCCAGCGCGTTGACCGGGCCGTTGCCCTCGGCGGTGGCGGCGATGCGCTCCGACCCCACGTGGACCTTCACCGTGGCCTCGGTCATGACCCCCTGCACGTCGTCAACCCCGGCATCGGTGGGCGCGGCCGCGCCGTTCTCGCTGCGCGGGCCGTGGTCCGTGATCACGCGGAACGACTCGACGGTGAAGAAATCGGCCACCCAGCCGGTGGCCCGCCGCAGAAGCAGCTCCAGGGAGCCGTCGGCGACCTCGAAGTGGTAGCCCTCGTGCTCCAGGCGCTTGAGCTCGTCGAGCACGCGGCCGATGACCTCACCGTCGAGCTCAATCCCGAGCTCGTCCGCCTTCATCGCCAGCGTGGAACGGCCGGCCATCTCCGACACGACGACACGGGTCCCGTTCCCGACCAGGTTCGGCTCCACGTGCTCGTAGAGGTCCGCACTGCGTGCCACCGCGCTGGCGTGCAGCCCGCCCTTGTGGGCGAAAACCGAGTTACCGACGTAGGGCTGTTGCGGGTTGGGCGCGATGTTCACCAGCTCAGCGATGTGGTGCGCCACCGGCGTCAGCCGCTCCAGGCGGTCGGCCGGGATGGTGCGGATGTGCCACTTGAGCGACAGGTTGGGGATGGCCGCCGACAGGTCGGTGTTCCCGGCGCGCTCGCCGTAGCCGTTGATGCAGCCCTGGACCTGGGTGACGCCGGCCTGTACCGCCACCAGCGAGTTGGCCACCGCGCAACCGGTGTCGTTGTGGCAGTGGATGCCGAGCTGCGCGCTCGTACGCTCCCGCACGTCGGACACTGCCTGCCCGACGTCGTCGGGCAGCGAGCCCCCGTTCGTGTCGCACAGCACCAGTGCCTCTGCCCCCGCCTCCTCGGCCGCGGCGAGGACGGACAGAGCGAAGTCAGGGTTGCGCCGATAGCCGTCGAAGAAGTGCTCCGCATCGAGGAAAACGCGCAGGTCATGCTCGCGCAAGAAGCGCACGGAGTCGGCCACCATCGCCACCGCCTCGTCGAGGGAGGTGCGCAGGGCCTCGGCGACATGACGGTCCCACGACTTGGCCACAATGCAGGCGATCGGAGCGCCGGCGTCCACCAGGTTGGCCAGGACGGCATCGGTCTCGGGCTTCACGCCGGCCCGGCGGGTGGAGCCGAAGGCCACCAGCGTGGCGGTGTGGAGCGTCAGCTCCTTCTTGGCCCGGGCGAAGAACTCGACGTCCTTGGGGTTGGCGCCGGGCCAACCACCCTCAATGAAAGTGACCCCGAGGTGGTCGAGCTGCTCGGCGACCCGCAACTTGTCGTTGACCGTGAGGGAGAGGCCCTCCTGCTGACTGCCGTCCCGGAGGATGGTGTCGAAGATGTCGACGGCCTCGGGCAGGTCGGGCACGGCGAAGTCGTGCGCGTGGGCGCTGTGGCCGTGCGCATGCGTGTGCCGGACCCCGCCGTGGCTGTGGGCGCCGGCGGCGTCGCCGGAGTCGCCGTCAGTCGACATGGTCGAGCCATTCCTTGTACTGGTCGACCTCGCCCCGCACAGTGGCGAAGTAGGTCTGCTGAATCTCCTTGGTGATCTTTCCCGGACGCCCGGCGCCGACCGGGCGGTCGTCGACGGCGCGGATCGGCACGACCTCGGCCGCGGTGCCGGTCAAGAAGGCCTCGTCAGCCAGGTAGAGGTCGGTGCGGATGATGGGCTCGTGGCGGACCTCGTAGCCGAGGTCGTGGGCGATGGTTTCGACAGAGTCCTGCGTGATGCCGTCCAGCGCGCCGGCGTCGGAGGTGGGCGGCGTGAAGAGCACGCCGTCGCGCACGATGAAGATGTTCTCGCCGGTGCACTCGCTGACGTCACCGTTGGGGGCGAGCAGGATCGCCTCGTCGTACCCCGCCTTGAGTGCTTCCACCTTGGCCAGCGAGGAATTGGCGTACATGCCGGTACCCTTGGCCGCTGTCGGCACCGCATTGGGGTCGTGGCGCCGCCACGAGCTGATTTTGCACGACACGCCGTTGGCAATGCCCTCGTCGCCGAGGTAGGTGCCCCACGGCCAGGCCGCCACGGAGACATTGACCGGGCACGGCAGCGGGTTGAGGCCCATTTCGCCGTAGCCCAGGTAGATCAGCGGCCGGATGTAGCACCCGTCCTGCAGCCCGTTGGCCCGCACGACGAGCCGCGTGGCCTCCATCACCTCGTCGACGGTGAAGGGCACGTCGATCATGAAGATCTTGGCGGAGTCGAACAGGCGGCGGATGTGGTCCCCGAGGCGGAACACGGCCACGCCGCGGCTTGTCGGGTACGCCCGGATGCCCTCGAAGACACCGGAGCCGTAGTGCATGGTGTGCGTGAGCACATGGACGGTGGCGTCGGCCCAGTCGACGAGCTCGCCGTCCATCCAGATCTTCTCGGTCGTGGTGATGGGCATGACGGCTACAGCCTTTCTGCGATGGCGTCGCCCACGGCGGTGGTGGAGAGCGCTTCGGTGGAGGTGGACGGTGTTGACATGGAATCGGATTGGGCGCTGAGCGCCTTGAGGATGCGTCCGGCGGCGTCGGTCTCACCCAAATGGTCGAGCATGAGGGCGGCCGAGTGGATGGCGGCCAGCGGATTGGCAATCCCCTTGCCGGCGATGTCGTGGGCCGCGCCGTGCACCGGTTCGAAGAGGGAGGGCCCCGTGCGCGCCGGGTTGAGGTTGGCCGAGGCGGCGAAGCCGATCCCACCGGCAACCGCGCCGGCCAGGTCGGTGAGGATGTCGCCGAAGAGGTTGTCGGTCACGATCACGTCGTAGCGCTTGGGCTGCTCCACCAGGTAGATGCAGGCGGCGTCGACGTGGTTGTAATCCCAGGTGACGTCCGGGTACTCGGTCGCCACCTCGGTGACAGTGCGGTTCCACAGGTCGCCCGCGAAGGTCAGCACATTCGTCTTGTGCACCAGCGTGAGGCGGTTGCTACGCCTGCCGGCCAGGTCGAAGGCGAACCGCACGCATCGCTCCGCACCCATGCGCGTGTTCACGGAGCCCTGTGTGGCCACCTCGTGCGGGGTCCCCTTGCGCAGGAAGCCGCCCTCCCCGGCATAGGTCCCCTCCGTGTTCTCCCGGATCACGACGAAGTCCGCCCCCTCGGCAATCGATCCGGGCACCCCGCTGAACGGGCGGAGATTCACATAGAGGTCGAGCTCGAAGCGGAGCTTGAGGAGGAGGCCACGCTCGAGCGTGCCCGGAGGCACGGTCGTGTCGCCGACCGGTGGCCCGACCGCACCGAGGAGGATGGCGTCGTAGCCCCGGAGCTCCTCGAGCGTCTCGTCCGAAAGGACGGTGCCGTCCCGCAGGTAGCGGGCGGCCCCCAGCTCGAACTCGGTGGTGTCGAGGTCCACTCCCGACGCCGCGACCACCTTGAGCGCCTCGGCGCAGACCTCCGGCCCGATGCCGTCGCCGCCGATGACGGCGACCCGATGCCTGCTGGCCTTGTTCACTTCCGTGGTCCTTTCGTCGTCCTGCCGTGTGCTTCGCCCGCGTCCCCCGGTGCCCCGCCTGGCTGATTCGGCCGGGAATTGAAAAACCGCCCACGCAGTGGACGGTTCGACGGCGCGCGGGGAGAGTGCGCGCCTAGTAAATAATGCCTACGAAGGTCTGGGGGCGGCGCACGACCCCACCAGTCTCTCGCAGCCGTGCCGTCCCGTCAACCAAGGGGCACGGGGCGACCGACGCCCCACGTGGGGGCGATTAGCCTTGGTCCCCGCCGGCGCAGTGCACCGCACCGCCCGCAGATCCGCCTTTCGGAGGACATGCCGTGACCAACGCTTCCGCCAACGACATCGAGACGACCAAGCTGACCCAGGCCACGTACGACCGCCTGGTGGCCGAGCTCGAGGACCTGACCACCCGGGGACGGGTGGAGATCGCCCAGGCCATTGAGACGGCCCGGGCCCTGGGCGACCTGAGCGAGAACGGCGACTACCACGCGGCCAAGGATGCCCAGGGGAAGATGGAGTCGCGGGTCCGCCAACTGCAGCGCATGCTCAAGGAGGTCGAGATCGTCAACGAGGCAGGCGCGGACGACGGATCCATCTCACTGGGCAGCACGGTGACCCTCCGCTACGAGGGCGACGACGAGGACGACACGCAGCAGTTCTTCGTGGGCTCCATTGAGGAGCGTCAGGGCAACCTGCCGGTGGTCTCCCCCAGCTCGCCTCTCGGTCAGGTTCTGGTCGGTCGGAGCCAGGGCGACGCGGTCGAGTACCAGGCGCCCGGCGGAATGCTCAAGGTCCACATCACCGCGGTCGACCGCTGATGGCACCGCGCACGCTGACGGAGAAGATCTGGGACGCGCACGTCGTGCACGCGGCCGAGGGCGAGCCCGACCTCCTCTTCATCGACCTCCATCTGTTGCACGAGGTGACGTCGCCGCAGGCCTTCGACGGGTTGCGCCTGGCGGGACGGACCGTGCGGCGGCCCGACCTGACCGTGGCGACGGCCGACCACAACGTCCCGACGACCGACATCGACAAGCCGGTGGCCGACCCGATCTCCGCCCTGCAACTGAAGGTCCTCGACGACAACACCGCCGAGTTCGGCATCACCTGCTACCCGATGGGTCACCCCAACCAGGGCATCGTCCACATCATCGGCCCCGAGCAGGGCTGGACGCAGCCCGGCATGACGATCGTCTGCGGAGACAGCCACACCTCCACGCACGGTGCATTCGGCGCCATCGCTTTCGGCATCGGGACCAGCGAGGTGGAGCACGTATTGGCCACCCAGTCACTGTCCCAGGTGCGCCCGAAGACGATGTCGGTGACGGTCGAGGGCGACCTCGCGCCCGGCGTGACGGCCAAGGACGTGGCACTGGCCATCATCGGGACCATCGGCACGGGCGGCGGCATCGGCCACATCATTGAGTACCGGGGGTCGGCCATTCGCAGCCTGTCGATGGAAGGCCGGATGACGCTCTGCAACATGTCGATCGAGGGTGGCGCCCGGGCAGGCCTGGTGGCACCGGACGAGGCGACCTTCGCCTACCTGAAAGACCGTGACCGTGCCCCCCAAGGTGCGCAGTGGGAGGCCGCCGTCGCCTACTGGCAGACGCTGCCCACCGACGAGGGTGCGACCTTCGACAAGGAGGTCGAGCTCGACGCAGCCGCCATCGTGCCGCACATGACGTGGGGAACGAACCCCGCTCAGGTGGCGCCGATCGCGGGGAACGTGCCGGACCCCGAGGCGATGAGCGACCCCGGCGACCGGGAAGCGGCGCAACGGGCCCTGGCCTACATGGGACTCGAAGCCGGGACGCCGCTCCGAGAGATCAGCGTCGATACAGTTTTCCTGGGGAGCTGCACAAACTCGCGCATCGAGGACTTCCGGGCGGCCGCCGCCGTGCTCGAAGGCCGCTCGGTGCACAAGGGTCTGCGCGCCCTGGCGGTGCCCGGATCGTTTCGGGTGAAGACGCAGGCGGAAGCGGAAGGCCTGGACAAGATCTTCATCGCCGCCGGCTTCGAGTGGCGCCAGCCCGGCTGCTCCATGTGCCTCGCCATGAACCCCGACAAGCTGGCCGTCGGCGAGCGCTGCGCCTCGACCTCGAACCGCAATTTCGAAGGACGCCAGGGGCGTGGTGGCCGCACCCACCTCGTCTCGCCCGCCGTGGCGGCCGCCACCGCGGTCGCCGGGACATTCGCCACACCGGAGGATCTGCGCTGATGGAGCCCATCGTGATCGTCACCGGGCGGGCGGTGCCGCTCGACCGCACTGACGTGGACACCGACCAGATCATCCCCTCGGACTGGCTCAAGCGGGTGGAGCGGACGGGCTTCGGCGCCGGCCTCTTCTCCGAATGGCGCGACGACCGGAACTTCGTCCTGAACAACCCCGAATTCGTCGGGGCCACCATTCTGGTGGCGGGCCATAATTTCGGCACCGGTTCCTCACGCGAACACGCCGTGTGGGCCCTGACCGACTTCGGCTTCCAGGCGGTCGTGTCGTCGCGCTTCGCCGACATCTTCCGCAACAACTCCACCAAGCAAGGCCTGCTCCCCGTGCAGGTGACCGAAGAGCTCGATCGCGCCCTGCTCGACGCGGTGGCCGCCGACCCGACGCTCGAGATCACGATCGACGTGGCGCGGGGCACCATTGAGGCTCCGGCCGCGGGCCTGTCCGGCACCTTCCCGCTCGACGAGTTCACGCGAGAACGCCTGCTCAACGGATGGGACGACATCGGCCTTTCGCTGCGCCACGTGGACAAGATCACCGAGTTCGAACGCGGGCGGCCCGCCTTCCTGCCTTCAGCCTGAGGTTCGTCCGATGGTGACGTTCCGCCAGATGACGGAGGACGATGTCCCTGCGGCCGTGGCGGCGTTCGAGAGCGGGTTGCTCGGCATCACCGCCGGCCATGGCATGCCCGTGACCGGCAACTCCATACAGGACGAGCGGCGCCGCCAGGACCGAACCCGCCACTTTCTGGGAACCGATCCGGGCGGGTCGTGGGTCGCCGAGGAGGGCGAGACCATCGTCGGGATGTCGCAGTCCTTCGTGCGCGAGGACTACTGGATGCTGTCGCAATTGGGGACCGTGCCGGGCCGACAGGGTCGAGGCGTCGGCCGCGACCTGCTCAAGCTCGCCCTCTCCCATGGCGACCCGCAGAGCCCGGGCACCATTCAGTGCTCGCAGGATCCCAAGGCAATGGCCCTCTACACCGGCTTTGGCTTCGCGCTGCACCCTGTCGTCACTGCGTGGGGCGCCATTCGACCGGGCGCCGTGACGCGACCGGCCGAGGTGGACCGCTACGAACCTGACGAGGTGGGCGAACACGAACTGGACGTGGTCAGTGTCATCGATCGCGCGGTGCGCCGCTCGGCCCGGTCCGTCGACATCGTGGCGATGCTGGCCCAGCCGGGCAACCGTTTGCTGCTGCACGGAGACCAGGCCTATGCGATCGCCAAGGACGAGCGCATCGTGACCCTCGGCGCCCGCCAGGAGAACTCGGCTGCGCTGGTGCTGCGCGCCATGCTGGCCGAGGCGCCGTCCGGCGAGACGATCGAGGTGAACTGGCTGACCTCGGCCCAGCAGTGGGCCGTCCGCGAGGTCGTGGCGGCGGGCATACAGCTGCGGCCCTACGGCCCCGTCATGGTGCGCGGCATGGACGGGCCGCCCAGCCCCTATATCCCGAGCGGCGGGTTCGGCTGAATCTGCCGACTGCCGACTGCCGACTGCCGACTGCCGACTGCTTGACGCCTCCGGCACAGGTCAGGATGTCGTGGTGCGCTCCATCCGTCGGGAGAAGCTCTGCAGGCCGCCGTCCCATCCTTCGGCCGATGCCACCGCGTCGCGCATGCCCTCCCAACCCTCGCCGTGGCGGTCCAGGTGACGATGTTCCAATTCGACCCGGGTGCGGCCTGGTGTCTCGGCGATGAACCGCACCTCCACCTCGCTCGTCCGGGCCGGGTCCTGCTCGACCTACCACTGGAGGCTGATGTCCCAGCTGAAGACCACGCGGTGCGGCGGCTCGTGCACCAGGACGCGCGCCCACTGGCACTCGCTCCCGTCCTCGCCCACGTCGTAGACCCGGCCACCCTCCCGCGGCTCGAACACCATTGACGCCAGCGGCGCCTGCAGAATGTGGTGGTCCGCCGGCCACCAACTCGCCATGTCCTCCGTGAACACGCTAAAGGCAAGCGCCACGGGCGCGTCCACGGTGATGGAAGTGCTGACTGCAGTGGACGTGGTCTCGGTCATTGGTTCGTCTCCTCCTGAAGTTGTTCGACTCTCTTCTTGAACGAATGCAGGGCCGTGTTCCAGAACCGGTCCAAGTAGTCACGCAATGCGGCGATGCCGTCAGGGTCCAGGCTGTAGATCCGCCGCGTCCCGACCTGCGTGTCACGGACAAGACCCGCCTCCTTGAGCACCTTGAGGTGCTGCGAGACGGCCGGACGGCTGACGGGCACGCGTGCGGCCAGGTCCACCACGGCCGACGGCTGTTCGCCGAGGTGTTCGAAGATCGCTCGCCGGGTTGGATCGCCTAGGAGACTGTTGAAAAATCCTCCCTTCAATGCTCGCGATTTGAGCGTGGATAGTCGAGAATTGGCAGGTGCAAGGACGAAGCGAATCGAACCCTGAACTGCTCGATGCTGCAGCACTGTGTCGTCAGCTCGTGCCTGA
>DATCEZ010000328.1:0-2923 GCA_036509775.1 Acidimicrobiales bacterium | reverse complement strand
TAGAGCTCTTGAGATGCCTGCTCCCAGTGCTCGGCTTCAGCGAAATACCACTCGCGGTTGAACTTCTGTTCGGCCTGCCACTGTCGGGGACCCCGGACAGCTAGTTCCTCGTGGCCCTCGCCGTAGGAAGCGGCCGCCAAGTCATCCAAGCGCCGATTGAGCAGGGCCCGTTCGCGGACTGAGAGGACTCCCGGCAGAATGGCCACGGCTACCTCCGAGTGAAAAAGAGCCTCGTCCACGTCGCGTGAATAGTCGCCGATCACAATGGCCGGCCATGTCTTGGATTGCTGGATGATCTCGCTCATTTCGATTTCCTTTCTCAGTGGTGCATCCGAGCGAGTCGGTAGGGGGAAGAGCCGAGTCCTGTTTGTCGTGGCCTGGGGTCCGGCGGCGCGGAGCGCTCGAAGGCCCCATAAATGAGTGATAACGGGTCCGTCCCCGCGCCCGCCGTGCCGTCGCTTTTTCAAATCCACCGAGCCGCGCTGCCACGTCTCTTGCGGAGGGTCTCGCTCTTGCTGGGGCGGGGGTTTAGCGCCGGGGTCTCGCTGGGTGGCCGAAGAGGCTCCTCACCCCGTAATAGGGATGAGGAGCCCCTCGAGGGCGTCCCGGACTGCGGCGGCGAATTCGACCGGGTCGAGCCCGGTCGGGCGACGGACGAGGGCCCGGACGCTGACGGTGCCCCAGAGCGCACCGTAAGTTCGCTCGTCTTCGGCGGTGGCCACCGCCAGGGCCGCCTGCGCCAGGGCGTCGCCCTTGGCGGTAGCGGTCGCCTCTGCCTGGTCGGCAGCGAGCTCAGTGGGGACCCGGTGACCGAGAAGGGCCGCACCCATGACCACCAGCAGAGCCGAGACCGCCGTGAGGGCGGCCGAGGCCAGCAAGGCGGCCGGCAGTGAGGCCGAGGAGGTCTCCACCAAGAAGGTCGTCCGCAAGGCGGCGAGGAGGAGGAAGCCCGCCGCCACCGCTCCCTTGACCAACGGGCCGCGATTGCCCCGGGCCACCTTGGTGTCGAGCAACACCATGGCGCCGGCCAGGGCGACCACGATGAGCAGGGCCACCGCGTCGGTCACGGTGCGGTCCAGTCCGAAGCTCTGCGCGGCCATGTCGGCCGGAACGATGTCGAGGCAGGCCAGCGCCCCCGCTCCGCCGAATGCCACCGCGCGGGGCACCTTGTGGGTGCCCGACGAGTCCTTCGCCCGCGCGGTGGCCGCGACCCGGGTGCGAGCCGCCGCCGCCTTTGCGCTGGCCACCACGGCCTCGCGCTCGCAACGGCGTCGGTCCTGACGAGCCGCCCGAGCCTCTTCGAGCTGCTTTTGGGCGAGGGGGTCGTTGTCGAAGAGGTCACCCAAGAAGTCGTGGGCGGCCTTGGTGGCCGTCACGGCTTCGTAGGGGAGGTGGCCGTTCTCGGCTGCCCGCGCCTTCGCTGTGTCCTCGGTCTGCGTCATGGTGGCTCCTTTGTCCATGCGGCCCCGGATCGGGCCATCTGGGCGGTAGGGGGAAGGAGGCGGGGTCAGCCGCCGTGCACGGGGTCGACGACGACGAGGACCCGGCGGGAACCCGGGTCGAAGTAGGCCGAGGTCGGGCCAGCTCCCACGACGACCAGACGCGAGGCGGCGATGCCGTGGGCCACGAGCCAGGCGGCGGTGGCGGCGGCCCGGGCCGCCGCTAGAGGGCCGTTCACTGCCCCGCCAATGGCGTCGCCAGTGCCCACGACCGACGCGGGGGCGTGAGGGTAGGTGACGGTGAGGAGGCGGAGGGCAGAGGAAAGGGCCTCGGTGTTGGCGGAGGTGAGGGTGGCCTGGCCGAGACTGAAGTACACCGCTGCCGTCGGTTGGCGTGTCGCCCGACCGGCCAGTGATTGATCGATCAGGTCGTCGGCCGCGAACGAGGCGGTGCCGGAAACGACGGCCGCCCGGGAAGCTCCGGCCTCAATGAACGCCCCCTGCCATGCGGCTTGGGCCACAGTGTCTCCGCTGAAGCCCTCGAGCACAACCGTTGCGCCCGCGAGGATGGCAGGGACGGCGGGCACCGGGGTGGCGGGCGAGCCCATCTGACCCACGACGACGACCGCCGAGTGCCCGGCCGTGGCCACCCCGGCCTGTTCGAGGCCGAGAAGGCTTGTCGCCGCGTCATCGAGAGCAGGCCCAATTCCTGGGTTCTCTGGCGATGGGTCGGGGCTGCGCCCTAGAACCCGGGCGAGGCTGGTTGCCCAGCGGGAAAGCGCGGCCGTCGTCTCGTTGTGCACTCGGCGGCGTAGCTGCGCAGTGGTCGCTCGCCAGGCTGCCAGGCGATGTTCGTACGAGGCCTGTTGGAATTCGGTCGGGTCCGAGGGTGCGTTGGGCGCGGACGGAAGGGCAACCGACTCGGCTCCGGGGGCCTCGCTCGAGACGAGCACAGATCCGTCCGGCTGTGCACCAGGATCGACGACGAGCAGGTGCTCACCTGGGACCGCCGTGCTGGCGATCACAGCGGCCATGGCCGGAATTCCGGTTGGGTCTGCGGCGCCCTCAATCACGAGGATCCCGTGGCTCGCAGGGGCAGCAGCGCGCGGCGCCGCAGCCCCGCCCACCTGTGGGGCCACCGCAACCATGGCCAATGTGGCCGTCGCGAGGACAAGCGCCGCCACCCGCTTGCGGGCTGCCGCCATTTTCTTGAACATCTCACACCTCCTCTTGTTGCGACCCTGCGGGTCACCTCGTAGGGCTAGGTAGGGGGAAGCAGAACATCGCGTCGTCCCGAATGACGACGGCGAAAGGGGATGGGGGTCACGGGTCGTCTTCTTGTGGAGCGAGTAGCAGGAATGGCCTGGCCGTTCACGCAAGCGCTCCGGCTGCTACCGCCTGCGCCCAGGTGTAATAGAGAGATGGGGCAGTGGCGGGGGTGGGTAAGGCGACGAACAACTCGGTGAAGCTCGTCGAGCCGCGGA
>DATCEZ010000327.1:0-3016 GCA_036509775.1 Acidimicrobiales bacterium | reverse complement strand
CTCGTGATCGTGGCCCTGATTCCGCTGGCCTTGCGGGGGGTCAAGTTCCGTGCCGCTGGCTCTGCGGCCATTTTGCGCCGCAACGTCTTCATTTACGGCGTCGGCGGGATCATCGCCCCCTTCATCTTCATCAAGTTGATCGATCTCGTCATCGTGGCGCTGCACGCGTACTAAGGAAAGCCGAGCATGCTCACCCAACTCCGCCGTTCTGCCATCTTCTGCATCATCTGCCTGGTTCTCTTCGGCCTCGTCTTCCCCCTGCTCGGTGTGGGGGTGTCCCAGCTCTTTTTCAAGCACCAGGCCGACGGCTCCATCACGGTTAACGGCTCGACCCTGATCGGGCAGAACTGGGCCTTGACGAAGTGTCCGGGGAACCTGCCGGGCAGTTGCGTGTTCCAGGGACGCCCCGATGCCCTCGGGCCATATTCGGACGCCAACTCCAAGACCCCCAACCCAGCCGGCCACCCCGGTGACGACCCGCTGGTGGCCAACGGGGTGGCCGGGGAGTCCGGCGCCACCAACCTCGGACCGCGCTCAGCCGAGCTCCGCGACTACACCAAGACCCTCATCAAGTATTGGCAGTCCAGGGGCGTCCAGCCCACCTCGGACCTGGTGACGACCTCGGGCAGCGGCCTCGATCCCGACATCACCCCGCAGGACGCGCAGGCGGAGATCCCGATGGTGTCCAGGGCCACCGGCCTGTCGGCGGCGACCCTGCAGCACCTGATCAGCCAGCAGACGAACGGTATGGAGCTGGGCTTCCTCGGCTCGCCCTACGTCAATGTGCTGCAGCTCAACGAGGCCCTGGCCAAGCTCAAGACATGAGGTGCGACACCACCGCCATCACGGCGTTGGTGCCTCGGCGGCGGTCGCGGGTGGCCGGCGACATTCAATCGGTCACGGCCTACGAGCGACCCTGGGTGTGGACGGACGCCGTGCTCGTTGACGGAACCGGCGCACTGGTCCTCCGTTTCCACGGGCGTTCCGGCATCCCAGGGATCGTCGCGGGGTCGCGTCTGGTCGCCGAGGGCACGCCGTCGTTCGAGCGCGGTGTGCTCCTGATGCGCAACCCGCTCTACTCCTTGGCCGCTCCCGAATGAGCCGCCGGGACCAGCTGGTAGCCGACCCCGGGGATCGTCTTGAGCATCTGACCCTCCTCGTCGCCCATCTTCTTGCGCAACCGGTGGGTGTAGACGCGGACGTAGTTGGACTCGGCGCCGTACCCGGGACCCCAGACGTCCTTGAGGATCATGTGATGCGTGCACACCTTGCCGGCGTGGCGGGCCAGATAGGCCAGCAGCTCGAACTCCTTCGCCGTCAGCTGCAGCTGCTCGCCCGAGAGCGTCGCCATGTGGTGGACCAGATCGACGTCGAGGTCACCCACCGCAACGGTCGTGGGCTTCTCGCTCCCGTCACTGCGGGCGGCGGCGTGGCGCAACGCAACCCGCAGCCGCGCCTCGAGCTCGGCCATGCCGAACGGCTTCGTGACGAAGTCATCGGCCCCACTGTCGAGCGCCTCCACCTTGCGGCGCTCGTCGCCGTAGGCGGACAGGACCACAATGGGGACGTCAGAGAATTCCCGCACCCGGCGGCAGACCTCCAACCCGTCGAGGTCGGGCAGGCCGAGGTCGAGGATGACCAGATCCGGTCCCGCCAGGGCGACCTGATTGATGGCTTCCGCGCCCGAGTGCGCCACGAGCACTTCGTCCCCGCGTGCGGTCAAACCGATCCGCAGTGCCTTCAGCAGCGATGGATCGTCGTCGACGACGAGCACCTTGGGCACGCTGTCTCCTCAGACCTTGGCCGGGACCAGCGTCTCGGCCGGGACGGTGAAGACGATCCGGGCGCCCTGCGCCACGTCGGGGTCGATCCAGATGAGCCCACCGTGCGCTTCGACGAAGGCCTTGGCGATCGCCAGGCCGAGCCCTGCCCTGCCGCCGCCGCCGTTCTGGCTGAACATCTCGAAGACGTTCTCACGATGTTCCCGGGCAATGCCAGGACCGTCGTCGGCGACGGCGATCTCGACGAGCGGCGCGCCGCCGGCGGCTGGCCGTGCCGTCACACGGATGACGCTGCCGGTGGGGGACAGGCGGTCGGCGTTCTCGAGCACATTGGCCAGCACCTGGCTCATCAGGACGTGATCGAGCTGCAGGAGCGGCAGGTCCGCTGGCACGTCGACGGTGACGCGGCCAGGCGCCAGGATGCCAGCGAGCAGGGCCAGCGCTTCGTCGACCAGGTGGGCGAAGGCAACGGTCGTCGGCCGGAGCTCGAGCGCGCCGGCCTCCAGGCGGGTCATGTCGAGGAGGTTGGTCACGAGCCGAGCCAGGCGGTCCGCTTGCAGTTCAATCAGCTCCAGCAGTTCGGCCCGGTCCTCGGGACTCAGCTGCGCGTCGACCTGGCGCATGCTGGACACGGCGGTCTTGATGGAAGCCAGCGGCGTGCGCAAGTCGTGCGAGGCCGCGCCCATGAGGGCCCGACGCCAACGGTCGATCTCCTCGAGCAGGCGTGTGCGCAGCGCCTGCTCACTCAGCTGGGCCCGGTCGACGGCCAGCGCGGCCTGGTTGGCAAATGTTCCCAGCAGGCTGCGCTCGTGTTCGATCAGCTGCACGTCTTGGAGCACCAACATGCCGACCGGCCGATGGTTGACGACCAGGGCCACCGACACGCGACGCGGGCTGTCGTCGTCGAGCAAACCGAGGGACCGTGCCTGACCGCCACCCGATGTGACCGAGGTGACGTCGGCGTCCGTCAGGGGTTGGCCGGCGCTCGCTGCCACCCGCAAGGCGGCGGCCGACTCGTGTTCAGCTCCCTCCGCGTTGGGCAGGACCAGCGCGGTCCAGCGGGGAGCGAACACAGACTGCACAGTCGCGACCATGTGCGACAGCAATTGCGACAGGGTGAGGTCGCCGATCAGCGCCTGCGACAATTCATACAGACGATCGGATTCCTCGGTGCGCCGCTCCGCCTCCTCGCGGGCGCTGCGCAGCTTGGCCACCACTTGCGAGACGATCAGCAC
>DATCEZ010000326.1:0-13944 GCA_036509775.1 Acidimicrobiales bacterium | reverse complement strand
GTCAACCGTGGTAAATGCCCCCGAACGCTGCCGGGAGGGTGGGACAGTCCGGCACCATCGGGCGGGGGATCGATGGCAAAGGCTCCCAGTATCCGGCTCCCGAGCGGGCGCCGCTCACCCCACAACGCTAGGAGTCACGGTGTCGTGGTCGTTGGCTGGCCCATGGTCTTGCCTCGGATGATGTCGAACGAGTACGGCGGGACAAGATCGACGCCGTCTGGTCTATTCAGGAATCCCGGAGCCGTTCCCGTCTGGCCCGTGTGCCCGTATTGCCAGACGATCCGGTCGGACCTGGGGTCTATGACCACGACCCGATGGTTGTAATCGTCGTTCATGAGGAAGTCACCATTGGGAAGGGCAAGGGCGAGTGACGGGTGGTTCAATTGCGGGTCACCTGGCAGAGAGTGGTAGCGCCAGAGCAGGTTGCCCGACCAGTCGAAAGTCTCCAGAGTGCCCGGATTGGAGTAGTCGACGGTGACGAGCACGCCTGGGCTCATCTCGTTTGTATCCGAGGGATAATTGACGCCCGGAGGGTGGGTGGACCGGTAGACGGTGCCGTTGAGGCCGAGTTCGTCAACCCAGTCCCCGTTGATCTCGGTGACGACATAGTGACCGTTCGACATAGGGAACGCTCCGTTCGGGCTTCCCCATCGGGCGGGTGGATCGTGCAGACAGCTGTTGGTCGTCTCCCCGAAGACCTGAGCAGGGGTGTGGGCGCCGGGAGCGATGAGGAGTACCCGGCAGTTCTTGATATCGGCGGTGATGAGATAGCCGTCTGGAAGTTGCATGGCATCGTCGGGGTTGTGCACCTGGTTCGGTCCACTTCCAGGCTGGCCAGGTGTGCCGTAGCGGTAGACGATGTGATGAGTGGCCACGTCGATGATGCTGATGACGAAGTCGTCCTCCCGCGTCGCCACGATCTCCCGCCCGTCGGGAGTAAAGAAGGCGTCGTCGGGGACGAGGAAGGTCTGCCCCGGAGCCAAATCGCCGGGGCGAGGGAACTCCCAAACGATCTCTCCCTGCTGGTTCACAACGAGAAGCCGATTATTGGTTCGGTCGGCGATCAGAACCGGAGAAGGCAGGACGCTCGGATCCGAACCAGGTTGGAGGCTAGGACTGCTCAGAGGCGTGGAGAAGTAACGGTCTGCTGGTGATGGAGTGGTCGTGGACGTTGTTGAGCTGCGAGTCGTCGTCACATGGCTGGCTGAGCATCCGGCAGCGAGGACGGCGAGGACGGCGAGGGAAAGGGCGATCAGGCAGCGGCCCATGGCTGGGAATCTTGCAGGAAGAGAGTGGAGGCTGCCCAATCGAGGCCGTGGGATGGCTCGTTCTCCCGCCGACCAGCGATCCGCAACGCACCGATAAGGGCCGATTCGGATCAGCGCTCACCTGCCCCAGAGCGCCGGGAGGGGGTGATACCCAGCAGCACGGAGTGGGACACCCTTTGGCTTGTCATCCACCTTCGGTGATCCGGATGATCGTCTTGCCGGGGGTGCGACGGTCGGGGGCGAACGCAGCAGGTGATTTGGCGAGGGCCGCACTGCATCGACGATCGGCTTGAGTCGTCCGTCCCTGAGCCGCTGTGCGAAGTCCGCCAGCTGGGAACGGTCGGCTTCGACCAAGAAGGTGGCGTGCCCGTCCTTGGGCAGGACCGTGGGCTCCCTAATGGTGGTGACGAGCGTGCCGCCGGCGCGCACCAGCGCAGCCGAGGGGTCGAGGATGTCGCCGCCGATCACGTCGAACACAACGTCGACTCGTCGGCGTCTTCCAGTTTGTCGGCCTCCAGGTCCAAGAAGCGATGTGCTCCCAAGGCGAGAACGGTTTCGCTATCAGTTGTCCGGCCCGTGCCGACCACGACGGCTCCGACCTCGCGGGCGAGCTGCACTGGGATGGAACCGACGCCGCCCGCCGCCCCGTGGATCAGGACGGTCCAGCCTGTCGTGAGACGAGCGTGGTCGATGAGCGCCTGCCATGCCGTCAGCCCGGAGATCGGCAGTGCGGCGGCCACGGTGTGGTCGATGTCAGCCGGAAGGGGAGCGAGGTTGCGGGCCTCCACCGCGCTGTATTCGGCCAGAGAGCCGTTGCGGGTCCAGTCGCACAGGCCGAACACCGCTGGCCGACGCTGCGGCCCGTGGTCCCATACCCCAGCTCGACGACGACTCCGGACAGCTCGTGGCCGGGCACGCTCGGCGTCAGGTCGCGCCCGGCGCGGTCGACCCAGGTCGATGACCAGTCCAGTTCGCCCTGGGGTGAACCCAGCGGCATGCACTCGTACGATGACGTCGTTCTGGTCCGCGTGCGGGTAGGGCACATCCGTCAAGGAGAGTC
The DNA here is from genome assembly GCA_036509775.1 of Acidimicrobiales bacterium. Lineage (GTDB taxonomy): Bacteria > Actinomycetota > Acidimicrobiia > Acidimicrobiales > RAAP-2 > Bog-473. Next base: position 11,616 of record DATCEZ010000326.1, on the reverse strand, counting down.
TACCGACGCCGGCATCGTGGTCTCGAACGGTGATCGCTCGCAGGGCAGCTCCCTTCTCTGACGGGATTCGTCGATGTGTGCTTGGTGGGCCGAAGCCAAAGCTAGGCCGTTGTCCGATGCCCTTGTCGCCCTATCTCAATCGTGTCCCCGTTCGCTGCCGGTTCGGAGACGACGTAGCAACGTTCTGACAGGACGGGAAGCCGACCGTTCCCCGACGTGGCACTTACGTTCACGTGTTGGCGCGGGGAGATCCGGTGAAGGGCCTGGTCGCCGCCGGGCTGGCCGTCGGGCTGACCGTAGCTGTTATTGGGACGGCGATTCTGGCTTCGGCGGCCTCGCTGCTCGGTGTCGGCGGCGGTGCTCCGGCGGCATCTTCAGCAGCAACAGCCCAGATCCCTACCGCCATGCTGACGCTCTACCGGCAGGCGGCAGCCACGTGTCCCGGACTCCCTTGGACCATTCTCGCCGCCATCGGCACCATCGAGTCAGACAATGGCCAGTCGAACCTACCGGGGGTACACAGCGGCGCTAATTCTGCTGGGGCTGTTGGAATCATGCAGTTCGAGCCGGCCACCTTCACCGAGTACGACGAACCGGTGCCTCCTGGTGGGGCGACACCACCGACCCCGTACGACCCGACCGACGCCGTCTATGCCGCGACCAGGCTCCTGTGCGCCAACGGCGGAGCGGGAGGGGCCGACCTGTCCGGTGCCGTCTACGACTACAACCACTCGTCTGCCTACGTGGCCCAGGTGCTGGCGCTCGCCCAGAGTTATGCGGCGACGTCCACCGGGTCGACTGGTGGCACCTCGACGTTGACAGCGGATGCGGGTGCGGGTGCGCTGGCGGTCTCGTGGGCTCTCTCCCAGATCGGGACGCCGTATGTGTGGGGCGGCGAGACACCGGGTGTCGGCTTCGACTGTTCGGGTCTGGTCCAGGCTGCCTACGCAGTGGCGGGCCTCTCACTCCCCCGCGTGGCGCAGGACCAGTACGACGCCACCCCGAAGCTGGCCTCGGGCGCGCTGCTGGTGCCGGGCGATCTCGTCTTCTTCGGGGGCGGCCCAGGCTCCATCGACCACGTCGGTCTCTTCGTGGGTGTGGTGAACGGCCAGGACGTCATGGTTGACGCCCCGCACACAGGCGCCGACGTGCGGGCCGAGGCGTTCCCGGCGACGATTGGTGCGTTGTTCGGCAGCTTGCTCTTCGTCGGCGCGACGCGGCCGGCGTGAAGGGCTGGGTTGCTTAGGGCGCCTTCTCGCTGCCGCCCGGGGGCGGATCGATCCCTGGGACACCACCGTCGGTGACGTGCTCGGTCCATTCGGATCCCGACCAGTAGCGCTTCTCGTGACGGCCCGACGGGTCGATCAGCCAGCCCGGAGCGATCCCCGTGAATGGGACCTTGCCGGAAGGCTCGCCGTCGAGATCAGACGGTTGCGTAGTGGAGGTCGATGAGCTCGTCGGCCCGAAGGCCCTCGGTTGGCCAGGTCGGCGACGCCGCGACGAGAAGGCCCGCATCGCGAAGAAGGCGAAGAAGACAACCAGGAAGAGCCAGGAGCCATGACCGTAGAGGTACGTGACTGCAGCCTATTGGTCAGGGCCTACTGAGTCGGGTCGGAGGGGGTAACCGACGACTGCCCATTCGGACAGGTCGGAGTGTGGCCGTCCAGCGCCCCACAGTCCGGGCAGACCTGGTTGGCCCAGCAGGCGGGGTCGCCGCCCTCCGAATCCTCCTCGGCGGCCTCTTCGTCGCAGGCCCGGCACTCGAGCGGTGCGCCGAGGCGCTCCGCCCTCCCCTCCTCGGTGAGCACCCAGGGACGCTCACGCCAGGGCGGCTGGTGCCGCACATGCTGACGGTGGCCACAGGCCAACAGGGCCACCCAGTCCCCCGCCTCGTCCCGGTCGAAGCCCACAATTGCCTTCTGGACCATTAGGCGGCGTCCATCACGACATCCACTCTCTCTATCGTAATACGAGAGTATCGTGAGACGATGGTTCTGCGGAATGCCGACTACGAGGATCTCTTGGCGCTCCGGACCGGATTGCGCCGGTTCCTGCGCTGGAGCGAGCAGCAGGCGGGGGCGGAGGGCCTGACACCGGCGCAGCACCAGCTCCTGCTGGCCGTGCGAGGGCATGCGGACCGCCGGGGGCCGACCGTCGGTGAAGCGGCGGACTATCTGCTCCTCCGTCACCACAGCGCCGTCGGGCTCGTGGACCGGGCCGTGGCCGCCAAGCTCGTGAAGAGGGTGCGGGACCCGGAGGACCATCGGGTCGTCCGCCTGCAGCTCACGACGGCGGGGAGCAGACGCCTCGAAGCATTGTCCGAGGCGAGCCTCGAGGAGCTCGGGCGCCTGGGGCGCACACTCCCGAGTGCCTGGCGTGGGCTCATGCCGCGCCAACCGCTCCACGGCATTGAGACGCGGGCCTGAGCCGCAGGCTCAGATGGCGCGGCCCCGTATCCCCCGGTACAGCCGGACGAGGGAGGCGGTCGAGGAGTCCTGATCGGAGAGGTCCGGTGCGGCGGTGTCGGTCAGGATCGGCGCGAGCTGTTTCGCCATGACCTTCCCGAGCTCGACGCCCCACTGGTCGAACGAGTCGATGCCCCAGATGGACCCCTCGACGAACACGGTGTGCTCGTAGAGTGCCACCAGCTGTCCGAGGACCGAGGGCGTGAGTTTCGGCGCCACGATGGTGGAGCTGGGACGGTTCCCGGGCATCACCTTGTGCGGCACCACCGCGGCAGGCGTCCCTTCGGCGGAGATCTCCTCGGCCGTCTTTCCGAAGGCAAGGGCCTTGGTCTGGGCCAGGCAGTTGGCCATCAGCAGATCCTGCTGCTCGCCGGTGTCGTGCGTGGACTCGGCGAATGCGATGAAGTCGGCCGGGACCAGCTTCGTGCCTTGGTGAAGCAATTGGTAGAAGGCGTGTTGGCCGTTCGTGCCCGGCTCGCCCCAGAAGATCTCCCCCGTCTGCCCGTGGACGGGCGTGCCGTCGAGCTTGACCGACTTGCCGCTGGACTCCATCGTCAACTGCTGCAGGTAGGCCGGGAAACGGGCCATCCGGTGGCTGTAGGGCAGGACGGCGTGCGTCTGGGCGCCGAAGAAGTTGTTGTACCAGACGTTGAGCATCCCTTGAATAACGGGGAGGTTCTCGCCGAACGGCGCCGTCCGGAAGTGCTCGTCCATGGCGTGGAAGCCGGCGAGCATTTCGGTGAAGGCGTCGCGCCCGATGGCCACCATGAGTGAGAAGCCGATGGCCGAGTCGTACGAGTAGCGCCCGCCGACCCAGTCCCAGAACTCGAGCATGTTGTCGGTGTCGATGCCGAACTCGGCCACGGCCTTGGCGTTGGTGGACACCGCCACGAAGTGCTTGGCCACAGCATCGTCGCCCGCTGCGCTCCCCAGCCCCGCCAGGAGCCAGTCGCGGGCGGCCGCCGCGTTGGTCAGCGTCTCCAGTGTGGTGAACGTCTTGGAGCTGATGACGAAGAGCGTCGTCTCGGGATCGAGATCGTGGGTGGCGGCGTAGAGGTCAACCGGGTCGACGTTCGACACGAAGCGGCTGGTCAGGCCCGGCTGGGCGTAGTCGGCCAGGGCGAGGGTGGCCATGGCCGGGCCGAGGTCCGAACCACCGATGCCGATGTTGACGACAGCGGCGATCCGCTTCCCCGTCGCCCCGGTCCACTGTCCGTTGCGGATGCCGTCGGAGAGGTCCCCCATTCTGGCCAGGACGGCCTGCACGTCGCCGACGACGTGCTGTCCGTCGACGTGCAGGACACTGCCGGGTGGCATGCGCAGCGCCACGTGCAGGACGGCGCGGTTCTCGGTGGTGTTGATGTGGTTGCCCGCGAACATCGCATCACGGTGTGCGGCGACATCCGCCGCGTCGGCCAGGTCCAGGAGGAGGCGCATGGTCTCGTCCGTCACCCGCTGCTTCGAGTAGTCGAGAACGAGGTCGGCCGCGCCCGCCGTCAGGCGCCCTGTCCGCTCCGGGTCGTCGGTGAAGAGCTCACGGAGATGCGTCTTGGAGATAGCGTCGTAGTGCCCCGCCAGGGCCCTCCACTCGGGTGTCGCTTTCAGGTCCATGCCAGGCAATCTACGGCGCGACGTGTGCGGGCGCGTCCTCGGCGAGGAAGGAGACGATGGCGGGCAGTGCCGCGGCGTCCTGAATGAAGAAGCCGTGGCCGCCGTCGAACATCTCGAGGCGGGCGCCGGGGATGGCGCGCGCGAGGAACTCGCTGTTGGCTGGCGGGGCGATCCCGTCGAAGCGCCCGCCGGCCACGAGCGTGGGGCACGCGATGGAGGCCAGGCGGTCGGCCGTGTCGTGCTCGGCCCGCGCTGCCAGCTGGTTGGTCAGGCCCACGGGGGTTTCGGCCTCGTCGTCGAGACGCATACGTTCGCCGAGCAGTCGCACCATGTCGGGGTTGTCCTTCTGCCACGCCTCGTCCCAGCGGCTGTCGATCAATTGCATGCGCACGGCCGACCGTTCCTCGGGGGCCAGCTCGAACAGGTCCTGCAATGGATAGGAGGCACCGCCCTCCCCGCCGGCCGACGTGCAGGCCAGGACGAGGCGGCGCACCCGCTCGGGGTGCCCGATGGCGAGCTCCTGGGCCACCATGCCGCCGAAGGAGATGCCCAGCACCAGGCAGTCGTCCCATCGCAGGGCGTCGAGGAGCGCCGCCGCATCGTCGGCGAAGTCCCGCATGGCATAGGGCCAGGGCGGCAGGCTGCTCTGGCCCAGGCCCCGCTGGTCGTAGGCCAGGACCTCGAAGTTCTCGGCCAGGGGGCCGTCGTTCGCTCGCGGTTGCTGGCGCAGATCGCCGCCGGTCCCGGATATGACCAGGAGGCGCTCGCCCGTTCCCTCGAGCTCGTAGTACAGCGAGACGCCATTGGCGTCGGCTCTGGACATGCCCTGCACAGTACCGAGCGGTCGGCGGGACTAGCGCAGGGCCACCTGCCCGGGAACGATCGGCGCCGGGAGCGACGTGGTGCCCATGAGCCAGCGGTCGACCGCTGCGGCACACGAGCGCCCCTCGGCGATGGCCCAGACGATCAGGCTCTGGCCCCGTGTCTGGTCGCCGCAGACGAAGACCCCGTCGACGTTGGTCGCCCAATCTGGGTTGGCCGCCACCGTGCCCCGCGGGCCCACATCGATGCCGAGCTCGTCGACGGCGTTGTGGCGCTCCGTTCCGACGAAGCCCATGGCCAGGAGTACCAGGTCGGCCTCGAGCTCGAACTCCGAGCCCGCCACTTCCTCGAAGATCGGGCGCCCGTTCTCTGTCCGCATTTCGACGGTGTGGCCGCGCAGGGCCTGGACGGCGCCTGTTCCGTCGTCGACGAACTCCGTCGTCGTCACCGAGAAGAGGCGCTGCCCGCCCTCCTCGTGAGCGGGGGACGTGCGCAGGATGAGCGGCCACAGCGGCCAGGGGTTCTCGGCCAAACGGTCGCTCGGAGGCTCGGCCATGATCTCGAGTTGGTGCACCGACGCCGCGCCCTGGCGGTGCGCCGTGCCGAGGCAGTCGGCCCCGGTGTCGCCGCCGCCGATGATGACGACGTGCTTGCCCTTGGCGTTGATGGGTGACGCGGCCAGCGCACCCTCTTGCACCAGGTTGGACGGCTTCAGGTACTCGAGCGCCAGGTGGACGCCGGAGAGCTCCCGGCCGGGGACGGGCAGATCCCGGGGCAGTGTGGCGCCGCCGGCCAGCACCACGGCGTCGAAACCGGATTGGATCTCGGCTGCCGGCCGCACCGTGACGTCAGGGGCGCATGCCGTGCCGGCGCCGCGCTCCTCCCCCGGCTCCGCATCCTCACCGGCCGCAGGCTGGGAGCTGCCGCCCACCGAGGTGGAGCACACGAAGGTCACGCCCTCGGCCTCCATCTGGGCCAGGCGGCGGTCTAGGACCGCCTTCTCCATTTTGAATTCGGGGATGCCGTAGCGCAGCAGCCCGCCGGCCTTCTCGGCCCGCTCGAAGACGGTGACCAGGTGCCCGGCCCGGGCCAGCTGTTGGGCCGCCGCCAGGCCGGCGGGACCGGACCCGACCACGGCGACGGTCTTGCCGGTGCGGATGGTCGGGAGCTGCGGGGTGACCCAGCCCTCGTCCCAGGCCCGTTCGACGATCTCGAACTCGATCCGCTCAATGGTGACCGGGTCCTCGTTGATGCCGAGCACGCAGGCGGCCTCGCACGGCGCCGGGCACAAGCGCCCGGTGAACTCGGGGAAGTTGTTGGTGGCGTGCAGGCGCTCCATGGCACCCGGCCAGTCGTCGCGGTAGACGAGGTCGTTCCACTCCGGGATGAGGTTGCCGAGCGGGCAGCCGTCGTGGCAGAACGGGATCCCGCAGTCCATGCAGCGGGCGCCCTGCTCCTTGGTCGACTCCTCGCCGAAGGGCTCGTAGACCTCTTTCCAGTCGCGCAGTCGCACTGACACCGGGCGCCGCCGCGGCAGTCGCCGCGGGTACTCCATGAAGCCCGTCTTCTTACCCATGTGCGGCCTCCATGACGGCCTCGTCGACCGGACGCCCCTCGGCCTCGGCGAGGCGCGTGGCCTCCAGAATGCGGCGGTAGTCGCGCGGCATGACCTTCACGAACTCGAGGACCTCGGTGTCCCAGTGCTCCAGCAGACCGCCCGCCACGGCCGACTCGGTCTCCACGCCGTGGCGCTCCACCAGGGAGCGCACGGTGAAGGCGTCAGTCGGATCGAGTGGCTCGACGTCGACCAGCTCGAGGTTCACGCGCTGCCCGAACGTGCGGCCCGGGTCGTAGACGTAGGCGATGCCGCCCGACATGCCCGCCGCGAAGTTGCGGCCGGTCGGGCCGAGCACCAGCACGAGCCCGCCCGTCATGTACTCGCAGCCGTGGTCGCCCACGCCCTCGACCACAGCGGTGGCGCCCGAGTTGCGCACGCAGAAGCGCTCCCCCACCTGCCCCCGGATGAAGACCTCGCCGTCGGTGGCGCCGTAGAGGATGACGTTGCCCGCAATGATCTGGTCTTCGGCCACAAAGGGCGAGTCAACGTGGGGGCGCACCACCAGCCGCCCACCGGACAGGCCCTTGCCGAAGTAGTCGTTGGCGTCCCCGTACAGGCGCATGGTGACGCCTCGCGGCATGAAGGCGCCGAAGCTCTGGCCGGCCGAGCCGGTGAAGGTCAGCGAAATGGTGTCGTCGGGCAGGCCGGCCGCGCCGTAGCGCCGGCTGATCTCCGAGCCGAGCAGCGTCCCCACCGTCCGGTCGACGTTGGTGATGGTCAGGGCCAGGGACACCGGGGTGGCGTCGGCCAGCGCCGGCGCGCACTCGTCCATGAAGGCGTGGTCCAAGGCCTTCTCCAGACCGTGGTCCTGCTCCACCAGCTGGCGCCGGCTCATGGAGGCTGGCACGTCGGGCTCCGCCAGCACGCTCGACAGGTCGAGACCCGCCGCCTTCCAGTGCGTGACCGCCGCCTCGGTGTCGAGCAGGTCGACGCGGCCGATGGCCTCGTCGAGCGAGCGCAGGCCGAGCGAGGCCAGGAGCTCGCGCACCTCCTCCGCTATGTATTCGAAGAAGGTCTCGACGAACTCGGGCTTGCCGTTGAACTTGGCCCGCAGCACCGGGTTCTGCGTCGCGATCCCGACCGGGCACGTGTCGAGGTGGCAGACGCGCATCATGATGCAGCCCGAGACCACCAGAGGCGCCGAGGCAAAGCCGTACTCCTCAGCGCCGAGCAGCGCGCCGATGATCACGTCACGGCCCGTCTTCAGTTGCCCGTCCACCTGGACGACGATGCGGTCGCGCAGCCCGTTGACCAGCAGCGTCTGCTGCGTCTCGGCCAGCCCGATCTCCCATGGGATGCCGGCGTGCTTCAGCGAGGTCAACGGCGCCGAGCCGGTCCCGCCGTCGTGCCCCGAAATCAGCACCAGGTCGGAGTGCGCCTTTGCCACCCCCGCCGCCACCGTGCCCACGCCCACCTCGGCCACCAGCTTCACGTGGACGCGCGCCCGTGGGTTGGACGACTTCAGGTCATGAATGAGCTGGGCGATGTCCTCAATGGAGTAGATGTCGTGGTGGGGCGGTGGCGAAATGAGCCCGACGCCCGGCGTCGATCCCCTGGTGCGGGCAATCCACGGGTAGATCTTGAAGCCGGCGAGTTGGCCCCCCTCGCCGGGCTTGGCCCCCTGCGAAATTTTGATCTGCAGGTCGTCGGCGTTGACCAGGTACTCCCCGGTCACGCCGAAGCGGCCCGACGCCACTTGCTTAATGGCACTGCGCCGCAGGTCGCCGTTGGCATCCGGCGTGTACCGGTCGGCGTCCTCGCCCCCCTCGCCCGTATTGGAGCGTCCCCCGAGCCGGTTCATGGCGATGGCGAGGGTCTCGTGCGACTCGGCCGAGATGGACCCGTAGGACATGGCGCCCGTGGAGAAGCGGGTCAGGATGGACGAAATCGGCTCCACCTCTTCGATCGGGATCGGCCCGCCCGGCGCAGGCTTCAGCCGCAGCAGGCCGCGCAGCGTCCCGAGCTTCTGGGCCTGGTCATCGACCGTGGTGCTGTACTCCTTGAAGATGTCGTAGCGCTTGGCCCGGGTGGCGTGCTGCAGCTTGAACACGGTCTTCGGGTTGAAGAGGTGGAACTCGCCCTCGCGCCGCCACTGGTACTCGCCGCCCACCTCGAGCTCGCGGTGGGCCCGCTCGGTCGGGCGGGCCTCGTGGGCCTGGAGGTGGCGCGTCGCCACCTCGGCTGCCAGGACGGAGAGCCCAACGCCGCCGATGCGGCTGGCCGTGCCGGTGAAGTACTCGTCGATGAGCGCGCCGTCGAGGCCGATCGCCTCGAAGACCTGGGCGCCAGTGTAGGAGGCGACGGTCGAAATGCCCATCTTGGACATCACCTTGAGCACGCCCTTGCAGGCCGCCTTCATGTAGTTGCGGCGGGCCTGGCGTGGTGAGACGCCCTCGAGCAGGCCCTCGGAGATCATGTCGTCGATGGTGTCAAGGGCCAGGTACGGGTTGACGGCGGCTGCCCCGAAGCCGATGAGGAGCGCCATGTGGTGCACCTCGCGCGCGTCGCCGGTCTCGATCACCAGTCCGACCTTGGTACGCGTCTTCTCCCGCACCAGGTGGTGGTGGACGGCCGCCGTCAGGAGCAGCGACGGGATGGGGGCCCAGTCGACGTTGGCGTTGCGGTCCGACAGCACAATGAGGTTGGCGCCTTCGGCGATGGCCTCGGAGACCCGGCGCCGCACATCCTCGATGGCCCTGCGCAGCGACTCGCCCCCGGCCACGGTCGGCGCACCCGCCTCGCCCGCCTCGCGCACCTCGAACAGCCCGTCGATGGCGAAGGCCTTGAAGCCTGGCGTCTCGCCGCCCTCGTTGACGTACATCAGCTTGGCGAGGTCGTCGCGGTCGATCACCGGCAGCGGCAGCAGGATCTGCCGGCACGAGCCCGCCTTGGCCTCGAGCAAGTTGGCCTCGGGACCGATGGTGGCCGACAGTGAGGTCACCAGCTCCTCCCGGATGGCGTCCAGCGGCGGGTTGGTGACCTGGGCGAACAGCTGGGTGAAGTAGTCGTAGAGCAGGCGGGAGCGGTCCGAGAGCACGGCGATGGAGGTGTCCGATCCCATGGAGCCGAGCGGCTCGGCGCCGCTGCGGGCCATGGGCGCCACAATCACCCGCAGCTCCTCGGTCGTGTAGCCGAAGAGGCGCTGCTGGGTGACGACGCGACCGTGCTGCGGCGTGAGCATGGTGCGGGCGGGCAGCTCCTCCAGGCGGACCTGGTCGTGGGCCAGCCACTCGCCGTACGGGTGCTCCGCCGCCAGCTCGGCTTTGATCTCCTCGTCCTCGACCAGGCGGCCCTTGGCCGTGTCGACGAGGAACATGCGTCCGGGCTGCAGCCGGCCCTTGCGCACAATGCGCTCGGGCGCGATGTCGAGGACGCCCACCTCGCTGGCCAGCACGACGAGCCCGTCGTCGGTGACCCAGTAGCGCGCCGGTCGCAGGCCGTTGCGGTCGAGCACGGCGCCGACGACGGTGCCGTCGGTGAAGCAGACCGCGGCCGGTCCGTCCCACGGTTCCATGAGCGACGCGTGGTAGCGGTAGAAGGCCCGCCGCTGCCGGTCCATTGTGGTGTGGTTCTCCCACGCCTCGGGGATCATCATCAGCACGGAGTGCGGCAGCGAGCGCCCGCCCAGGTGCAGCAGCTCGAGCACCTCGTCGAAACTGGCGGAGTCGCTCGCCCCCGGCGTGCAGATCGGGTAGATGCGTGAGAGGTCACCCTCAATGAGCGACGTCTCGAGCAGCGCCTCGCGGGCGCGCATCCAGTTGCGGTTGCCGGCCAGCGTGTTGATCTCGCCGTTATGGCAGAGGTAGCGGTACGGGTGGGCCAGTGGCCAGCTCGGGAAGGTGTTGGTCGAGAAGCGCGAATGCACCAGCGCCAGGCCCGACTCGAAGGTGGGATCACGCAGGTCCGGGAAGAACATGCGCAGCTGCTCGGAGGTGAGCATGCCCTTGTAGACGATGGTGCGCGCGGAGAGCGAGGGGAAGTACACGTCGTCGACGGCGTGCTCCACCCGCTTGCGCAGGACGAAGGCGCGGCGCTCGAGCGCCATGGTGTCGACGCCCTGTCCGGCCGGAGCGACGAACAGTTGCTCAATGCGCGGCATGGCGCCCTTGGCGATGTGGCCGAGGTCGCCGTCCTCGGTCGGGACGGTGCGCCATCCGATGACGCGCAGGCCCTCCTCGGCGGCGGTGTCCTCCACGACGGCCTTGGCCTTCGCCGCGTCGTCAGAGTCGGTGGGGAGGAAGACCAGGCCGACCGCGTAGCCGCCGGCGTCGGGCAGCGTGAAGCCGGCCGCCTCGGCCGCGGAGGTGAGGAAGCGGTGCGGGATCTGCACCAGAATGCCGGCGCCGTCGCCGGTGTTGACCTCGGCCCCCGAGGCGCCGCGGTGGGCCAGGCGCTCCAGGACGGTGAGCCCGCGGTCCACAATGTCGTGGTCGGGACGGCCGTTCAGATCGGCCACCATGCCGACGCCACAGGCGTCGTGTTCGTATGCCGGGTCGTAGAGGCCAGTGGCCATCGGCGTCCTTCCGAGTGTGGAGAAGTTGAACGGATACCGGGACGACGTTGGCCCGAAGTGGAAAGAACAGGATACACGACCGCTCTCGTAGGCTGGTCCTATGGGATGGCGCGTCCATGTCGTGGGGGGCGGGGTCATCGGGCTGGCCTGTGCGTGGGAATTGTCACGCAACGGTCATGAAGTGACGGTGGTTGCGCCGGCCCCCGGCCGCGACGGGGCCTCCTGGGTGGCGGCCGGCATGCTCGCCCCGGTCACCGAGGCGTACTTCGGCGAGTCGGCCCTCACCGCGCTGCTGGTGGAGGGCGCCGGCCACTGGCCCGCCTTCGCGGCGGACCTCGAGGCCGTCACCGGTCTCGCCATCGGCTACGACACGACGGGCACGGTCACGGTCGCGGTGGATGCGTCCGATCGCGCCAGCCTCGACGACCTCCTCGCCTATCAGCACGCGCTCGGCCTCGAGGCGTACCGCCGCAGTGCCAGCGAGTGCCGCCGTCTGGTGCCGGCGCTCAGCCCCGCGCTGCGCGGCGGCCTCGAGGTGCCGGGCGACCACCAGGTCGACAACCGCGCCCTCCTTGGCGCGTTGCACC
>DATCEZ010000325.1:0-4656 GCA_036509775.1 Acidimicrobiales bacterium | reverse complement strand
ATCGCGCCCGACCGGTCCGGCGTCCTCGTCATCGACGGCCAGGAGATCGGACGGCTCCAGCCAGGGGACACTGTCACCTGCACCGTGGCCGAGCGCCCTGTGCGCGTGGTGCGCAACGAGCCCCAGACCTTCGGCGGCATCCTGCGCTTCCGGCTGCTGGCCCACCAGGACCCGTGAACCGACCGTGCTGACCGATCTGCACGTGCGCGACCTCGGTGTCATTGAGGACCTGGCGCTGGTCTTCGGGTCCGGCATGACGGCCCTCACCGGGGAGACCGGCGCCGGCAAGACCCTGGTGGTCGAGGCGCTGCAGCTCGTGCTGGGCGGGAGGGCCAACCCCGGCATGGTGCGCGGCGGCGCCGCCGAGGCGCTGGTCGAGGCCCGGTTCGTGCTGGGAGAGGGCGATGACGCCCGCGAGGTGATCCTCACCCGGTCCGTCCCCGCCGAGGGCCGGTCCCGGGCCTGGGTGGATGGCCGCATGGCCCCGCTGAGCGCTCTGGGCGAGGCGGCAGCCGAGCTCGTGGAGATCCACGGCCAGCACGAGCACCGCGCCCTCGTCACGCCCGCTGCGCAGCGCAACGTCCTCGATGCCTTCGCCGGCACGGACCTCAGCCGGGTCCGGGCCATCCGGAGCCAGCTGCAGGTGCTCGACGAGGCACTGGCGGCCCTGGGCGGCGACGCCCAGCAGCGGGCCCGCGAGGCCGACGTCCTGCGCTACCAGGTGGAGGAGATCGCCGGCGCCCACCTGGAGGATCCCGACGAGGAGGCCGCGCTGCGCCTGGAGGAGGATCGCCTGGCGGACACCTCGGCCTACCGCGACGCGGCGCTCGAGGCGCTCGAGCTGGTCGATCCCGCCGGCGAGGGGGGAGCCGTGGACCTGCTCGGTCGCGCCGGCACCGCCCTGGCGGGCCGCGAGTCGTTCGCGAACTACCACGCCCGTCTGGCCGGCGCCGCCGTGGAGCTGTCCGACCTGGCCCGCAGCCTGCGCGACGAGGTCGAGGGCTGGGAGGACGATCCGCAGCGCCTCGTCGACGTGCAGGAGCGCCGCCGCCTGCTCGGTGAGCTGCGGCGCAAGTACGGCGAGGACCTGGGCGCCGTCATGACCTATGGCCGCGAGGGCGCCGTCCGGCTCGCCGCGCTCGAGAACGCCGAGGGCGAGGCCGCCCGGTTGGGTGCCGAACGCGACCGCCGCCTTTCCGAGTTGGCCGACGTCGAGGCGGCCGTGCGCAAGGTGCGGGCCCGCGCCGCCGGTTCGTTCGGCGCCCTGGTCGGCGAGCGGTTGGGGACGCTGGCCATGTCCGGCGCCCGCCTCGAGGTGCGCGTCGCTCCCGAGGGAGCGGGTGAGCCCATTGAGCTCGCCCTGGGCGCCAACCTCGGCGAGGCCGTCCAGCCGCTGGCGCGCTCCGCCTCAGGAGGGGAATTGGCCCGCGCCATGCTGGCCATCCGCCTGATCGGGCTCGGCGGGCCCCAGACGATGGTCTTCGACGAGGTGGACGCCGGCGTGGGCGGCGCCGCCGCGCTGGCCCTGGGCGACGCGCTGCACGAGGTCGGCCGAGACCGCCAGGTCCTCGTCGTCACCCACCTGGCCCAGGTGGCGTCGCAGGCCGACGCGCAGATCAGCGTCGTGAAGGGCACCTCCCGGGGCCGGACGGTGACCAAGGCAACCACCGTGGAAGGCGAGGACAGGGTGACCGAGCTGTCCCGGATGCTCTCAGGTCACCCCGACAGCGATGCCGCCCGTGCCCATGCCCGCGAGCTGCTCGGCGCCTCCCATGGCGGATAGTCCACCGCGCGTTCCGTCACCGTCGATTATCGTGGTCAGGTGCCCCGATCACTCCACTTGAGCCTCGGCGTGCCGAAGGCGGCGTGAGCAAGTTCATCTTCGTCACCGGCGGTGTCTCGAGCTCGCTCGGGAAGGGTCTCACCGCCTCTTCGCTCGGCCGCCTCCTCAAATGCCGCGGCCTCCGGGTGACGATGTGCAAGCTCGACCCGTACATCAACGTCGACCCCGGAACGATGAACCCGGGGGAGCACGGAGAGGTCTTCGTCACCGAGGACGGTGGCGAGACCGACCTCGACCTCGGCCACTACGAGCGCTTCATCGACGAGAACCTCTCCAAGCGCTCCAACACCACCACCGGTGGCGTCTACAGCGCGGTCATCGCGAAGGAACGCCGCGGCGACTTCCTCGGTCGTACCGTGCAGGTCATCCCGCACGTGACGGACGAAATCAAGGACCGCATCAAGCGCCTGGCCGACGAGGACGTCGACATCGTGATCGTCGAGATCGGCGGGACCGTCGGCGACATCGAAATCGTCCCCTTCATTGAGGCAATTCGGCAATTTCGCCGCGATATCGGCCGGGACAACGTCTGCTACATGCACCTCACACTGGTGCCGTACCTCATTTCGGGCGAGCAGAAGACCAAGCCCACACAGCACTCGGTCACGGAGCTGCGGAGCCGCGGCATCCAACCCGACGTCATCGTTTGCCGGAGCGACAAGCCCATCTCCGAAAGCTTGAAGCGCAAGATCTCGCTGCAGTGCGACGTCGCCATCGACGCCGTGGTCTCCGCCGTCGACGCGGCGAGCATCTACGAAATCCCCCTCGTCCTGTACGAGCAGGGACTCGATTCCTACGTCTGCCGCACCCTCGGCATCGACGAGTCGGCCCACCCGATCGACATCTCCGACTGGGAGGCCCTCGTCAACCGCGTGGAGACGCTGTCGCGCCGGGTGAAGATCGGGATCGTCGGCAAGTACGTGAACATGCCTGACGCCTACATGTCCGTCGTCGAGGCGTTGCGCCACGCCGGCTTCCACCACGGGACCCAGGTGGATCTCGACTGGATCGACGCCGAATTGATTCCCGACCTGCTCGGCACGGACCGCCTGCGCGGGCTCGATGCCGTCGTGATCCCGGGCGGCTTCGGCGAACGCGGTATTGAGGGCATGATCGCCGCCGCGGGCTACACCCGCGATCACAACATCCCGTGCCTGGGCCTGTGCCTCGGCTTGCACGTGATGGTGATCTCGGTGGCGCGCGACCGGGCCGGCCTGGAACGGGCCAACTCGCGTGAGTTCGACAGCCTCTCGCCCGACATGGTGATCGACCTCATGCCCGACCAGGCGGAGGTGACCGACAAGGGCGGCACCATGCGCCTCGGCTCCTACCAGGCCGCACTCGTGCCCGACTCCAAGGTGGCCCAGGCCTACGGCACGCTCGGCGTCACCGAGCGCCACCGGCACCGTTTCGAGTTCAACAACCGCTACAAGGCAAAGCTGGCCGCGGTCGGCCTGGTCTGCTCAGGGATCTCTCCCGACGGACGGTTGGTCGAGTTCGTCGAGCTGGAGGAGCATCCCTACTGGGTGGCGACCCAGGCCCATCCCGAGTTCAAGAGCCGGCCCGACCGGGCCCACCCGCTTTTCCGCGAGCTCGTGGCGGCGGCACTCGAGCGGGCGGACGGGCGCGAGCCCCACCTGCTCGACCTCGACGCCGTCACCTAGGCCCGTGCCCGGGTTCCGCCACGTCTCGGAGGAGGAGCTCCTCCGGGCCTGGCTGTTCCGGGTGGACCGCTTCCACCTGCTCGACCCTGACGACGAGCCGTTCGACCGCTTCGTCATCCGCCACCCGGGCGCCGTCACCGTCGTCCCCGTGCACGACGACGGCACCGTGACCCTGGTCCGCCAGTACCGGGCCGCCGTCGACGACCTCGTGCTGGAGATCCCCGCCGGGACACGCGACCACGACGGCGAGGAGGCCGAGGACACGGCCCGGCGCGAGCTGGCCGAGGAAGCCGGCCTCGAAGCGGCGTACTGGGAGCTGCTCATCGGGACGTGGAACACGCCGGGGATCAGCGACCAACACACCCTCATCTATCTGGCCACCGGCCTGTCCTCCATTCCGAGCCGGCCCCAGGGGGTGGAGGAGGGCTACATGACTGTCGAGACCATCCACCTCGACGACGTCGACGCGCTCGTGGCCGACGGATCGATCAAGGACGAGACGACGGTGCTCGGCCTCTACATGGCGCGCCAGCGCCTGCGGGACCGCAACCGGGATCAGGGCGGGCTGCCGTGACGGCGACGTTGCCCCGGGACGCTGAGGAGTTCCTCTCCTGGCTGGAGGTGGAACGGGGGCGCTCCCCCCGCACGCTCTCGGCCTACCGGCGCGATCTCGCCGCCTACCAAGAGGGTCTCGGGGACCGCAGCATCGAGCAGGCGACCTCCGCCGACGTGGCGGCACACCTGGAGCTCCTGCGCCGGACCCACAACACCTCCTCGGTGGCCCGGGCGCTCTCGAGCCTCCGCGGCTTCCACCGCTTCCTCGTCGAGGAGGGGCTGCGCAGCGACGACCCCACGCTCGACCTGCCGTCGGTCTCCGTGACCGACATGCTGCCGAAGGCATTGAGCGAGGAAGAGACCGAGCTGCTGCTCGGCGCCGTCGTCGGGACCGGCCCCACGGTGTTGCGCGACCGGGCGGTCCTCGAAGTCCTCTACGGGACCGGCGCCCGCGTCAGCGAGCTGGTGGGCCTGAACCTGGGCGACGTCATTGCAGCGGTGGAGGGCACCGATCTGCCGCTGCTGCGGGTACTCGGGAAGGGGAACAAGGAGCGCGTCGTCCCCATCGGCTCGCTCGCCCGTGCCGCTCTGGCC
>DATCEZ010000324.1:0-11369 GCA_036509775.1 Acidimicrobiales bacterium | reverse complement strand
GCCTGGGCCTTCGGCACGTGGTGCATGATCGTGGCGATCGCGTGGCGCCGGGCGCGTGACAGCCGATGGGAAGAGGCGGCCAACGCGCCCCAATGGTCCGATGGTCCGCCACCTCAGCGCCCCTGGGACGAGCTCGGCGACCCAGGCGGATCGACCTCGGAGGAAGCACGCCCGCAGTGGCAAGTGCCGCAGTCGCGTCCCACGAGGTCCCCACGCCCACGGCGCTGGGGTCCGGCCGCCATCAGCGGTGCCATCCTCGGCCTGCTCGCCGTGATGGTGGCGGTCGTGCCGCCGTTCATCTTCTCCGCGTCGGCCCTTCCGGTGACCGTCGGACCCAACCTGGTCGCGAACTGGTCCAGCTACAACTACGAAGGGTACGAGGGACAGGCCTCGTACCCCGAGTTCCACTCCCTCATGCAGACGATGTCGGCCATGGGCAAGCGCTACGGCTGCGGGCGCGCCATGTGGGAGTACAGCGCGAGCGAGAACCGCTTCGGCACGCCAGAAGCGTTGATGCTCCTGCCGTACGAGACCAACGGGTGCATCGACTCCATGGAGGGGCTGCTCTTCGAGTCCTCGGCCACGACGCCGTACCACTTCTTGAACCAAGCGGAACTGTCCGCCGGGCCGTCCGAGCCCGAGGTCGGACTGCCGTACGGCAGCCTCAACGTGACGCTCGGCGTGCAGCACCTTCAACTGCTCGGGGTGAAGTACTTCATTGCGGAGACGCCCCAAGTCGAACAGGAGGCGGCGGTTGACCCAAGTCTGCAGCTCGTCGCGAAGACGGGTCCGTGGACCTACAACTATGGCGGCGCCGATACCACCACCACCTGGAACATCTACCTTGTGAAGGACTCGCCTCTGGTGACGCCGCTCGTCAACGATCCAGTCGTGCTCTCCGGGGTGAAACCGGGACCCTCCAGCTGGATAGGCAGCGCTACCAAGGATAAGCCGGCGAACGGGCCGGCACTGAGGTGGTACGCCGATCCGAGCAAGTGGAACGTCGAGCTGGCGCAGAGTGGGCCGTCGGACTGGCCTCGAACCTCAGTCGATGACATCCGCCCGACGGTCAAGCATGTCGGGAAGACCGAGATCACCAACGTGACGCAGACCGACTCATCTCTCAGCTTCCATGTGTCTCAGGTCGGGACGCCGGTGCTGGTGAAGGTGTCCTACTTCCCCAACTGGCACGCCAGCGGGGCTGACGGTCCTTGGCGCGTGACGCCCAACCTCATGGTCGTGGTACCGAGCAGCCACGACGTGACGCTCAACTATGGAGCCTCGAGCGCGAACTACCTCGGCATCTTTGCCACGTTGATCGGACTGGTCGCTCTGATCTGGTTGTTCGTCGTACCTTCCTGGCGGCGCTGGCGCACGGGCGCCCACCGGCGGGCAGCTACGACGTCAGCTGCAGGGTGACGCCGGTCCCGGCGGGAGTGTCGCCGACGCCCACGTAGAGCGTTGCGGAGGGGCTGGCCACGCTGGTTATCTCCGCGATGCCGCCGGGCATCGCTTGCTGTCCCTGTCCACGTTGAGCCACCGTCCACCGTGGACAGGGACAGCCCGCTCCCCACTGCCTGACAGGTCTGGAAGATGTCACAGGCCACGGCGTCCAGCGCTCCCTCGGTGGAGGGGCAGGCGGCGCCGTCCACGTCGTACCGCCGTCGACCGTGGTGAGATCGGGACCTTCAGCGGGCCGCCGACAACGAGGCGATTCATCACGGCGGCACCCGTGTTGGGCAACAAAAGCGCAGGTAGGGCATGACGCGACGGCTTGGTGAACGGCCGATGCCGGGACTCTCGGTCGGTTGAACCCTTGGTGAGCAGCTACCCCAGTGGAGGAACAGAAAGAACAGAAAGTGTCTAATATGTCCTTGCAATGACGGTGACCCTGCAGGACGCCCCGGGTGGCGCCGTCCCCGGTGGCTCGTTCGGGCCGACCGAGGAGCGGATCCTCACGGCGGGGCTGACCCTCATCGGACGCCGCGGCGTTCGTCGGCTGGGGATGCGTGAGATCGCCGAGACCGCCGGCGTGTCCCGCGGCACGCTCTACCGCTACTTCCCGAGCAAAGATCATGTGCTGGCGGCCGCGGCCGACTACGACGGGCAACGGTTCTCGGACGGTCTCGACGAGGTCCTCGCCGCGGCGGCCACCCCCGAGGAGCGCGTGACCTCCTTCATGGCCTACGCCTTCGACTTCATCCGCTCCCACCCCTGCCGGCCCCTCTTCGAGTCGGAGCCCGGATTCGTCATGAGCTACCTCCTCGACCACCTGCCCGAGCTCCGCGGCGAGTTGGTGCGGCGGCTTGGGGACGCGCTCGACTCCGTTCCCGCCGTGGCCGCAGGCACGCTCGGCCGGGAAGAGTTGGCCGACGTCATCGTTCGTCTCTTCGCGTCGAGCTGGATCATCCCCGAGACCGACGACGCCTCGCTCGTGCAATCCGTCAACCGCATTTTGCAGATCAGTTCGGAGGAGACCAATGGCAAGTGAAACCGAGACCGAGACCGAGGCGGCCGGGTACGGCGACGCCGGCCCGCTTGCCGCCATGGACGCGTCCATGGCGGCCAACCCGCAGCCGACGTACAAGATGCTGCGTGACGAAATGCCCGTGCTGTCCATGGACATCGGCTCCAATCCGGGCGTCATCATCTCGCGCAAGCAGGACATCGACTTCGCCCTTCGTCACACCGAGATCTTCTCCTCCAACGTCGACGCCGTCGACCTGAAGAACAAGCGGCCGATGATCCCGCTGCAGATCGACCCACCGGACCACAAGAAATTCCGCAAGCTGCTCGACCCGATCTTCGCTCCGCGCAAGATGGCCGCCATGGACCAGGATGTCTCCAACCTCGTCAATCACCTCATCGATGGGTTTATCGAGCGCGGCGAGGTGGACTTCGCCAAGGAGTTCTCCGTCCCGTTCCCCTCGGAGGTCTTCCTCACGCTGCTTGGCCTGCCCATGGACGAACTGGACACCTTCCTCACCATGAAGGACGGCATCATCCGGCCCGAGCACGTCACCGGCACGGCGCAGGGTTCGGCCAAGGCCCAGGCGTACCAGCAGAAGACTGCCGATTCGGTCTACGAGTACTTCGACAAGGTCCTCGACGAGCGTGAGAAGGAGCCAAGGGACGACATCCTGTCGCACTTCCTGAGCGCAGAGCTCGACGGCGACCGCCTGAGCCGCGAGGACATTCTCGACATTTGCTTCCTCTTCCTGATCGCCGGGCTCGACACGGTCACCGCTACCCTCGACTGCATGTTCTCCTTCCTGGCGGAGCACCCCGAGCACCGCCGCCAGCTCGTCGAGAACCCCGACGTCATTCCGAATGCCATTGAGGAGATGCTGCGCTGGGAGACCCCGGTGATGATGGTGTCACGCGTGGTAGTGCAGGACACCGAGCTGGCGGGGTGTCCCATCCACAAAGGCGATCACGCCATTGTGGCGATCGGCTCCGCCAACTGCGACGAGGCCGAGTTCGCTGACGCGCAGGAAGTGCGCTTCGATCGCGAAGTCAACCGTCACATCGCCTTCGGGGGCGGTGTCCACCGGTGCCTGGGTTCGCACCTGGCCCGCTTGGAGCTACGGGTTGCTCTGCGGGAGTGGCATAAGCGCATCCCCGACTACGAGGTCGAGCCCGACCACGAGCTCGTCTACACGACGGGCATTCGCTCCATCGACCACTTCCCGATGCGCTTCACCGCGAAGAAGTAGGCGCGTCGGCGCTCCGCCTGCCGCCATCGGCCACGTGCTCGGTCCAGCGGCCCTCGTGCCAATAGCGCTGCTCGTGCCGGCCGGCCGGGTCGGGGTACCAGCCTGACGGAGCGGCGTCGCCGCTCGGTGGCGGTGCGGCCTTGCGATTGCGCAAGCGGGCCGACCGGCTGAGTGCCGTGAGCTCGGCGACCAGCTGGTCCGCCTCGTCCACCGCACGGTCCCGGAACTCGGCTCGGGCCCGCTTGCCTGCCACGTCGACATGGACGGTGGCCAGCCCGAGGGGTCGTTGCAGCGGGCCCTGGACCCGCCGGATGCTCTGGGACTTCTCCAAGGGGACCCAGGTGGTGGCCCGGTTGAGCCGCCCTGTCACGCAGACCGCGTGCCCTGCGTCGTGGCCGGCCGAAAGGAAGTGGAAGCTCAGCGGTGCCTTGAACCGGGCCCGCCCCGGCGGGGACGTGCGCTCTGGGTCGGGCCCGCCGAGCAAGCGCGCCAACAGGTGCCACGAGTCCTGTTGCGATCCGACCGGCAGCAGCGCCTTGCGCACGACGCTGGCGCCCTCACCCCGCTGGTTGCGTTCCGTCGCCCCGGCCACGTCGACCTCCAGCCGGCACCAGCCGAAGGGTCGCCATAACAGTGGCTCCACCTGGCGCACCGCCTGAATTCTGCCGTAAGGCACGGTCTCGGAGATGGTCTGCAACAGGCCGCGCCGGATGCGCACCCCTTCCGGGGCCTCCACGGCGGTGAAGTTGTACTGGCCTGACAGCCGGCGCCAGATGACCCCCGCGGCACTGAGGAGGTAGACGGCGAGGAATCCGGCCGCGGCGGCGGCCGTCTTCGGTTCGAACTGGTCGAGGATGGCCAATGCGGACACCGTGCCGATGACAACGATGGTGACCAGCGAGAGGAAGACCGACGCCAGGAGACGGGCCGTGTCGACGCTGGCCATGGGGAGGCCGGTGTTGCTGCTGGGGGCTGCCCCGGTGTCGATGTGTCCTGCCAGGAGAACCAGCCGGAGTTCGGCCGCTTGCGCTTCGGATAGGTAGGCCAGCTTGCCGTCGGTCCCTCCCGATCCGGCCAGTCGGATGCGCAGCTCCGACACGCCGAGCAGCCGGGCCAACAGGGGCCGCACGATATCGACCGCCTGTATCCGCGCCAGCGGGAGACGGCGGGAGTCCTTGCGGATGAGCCCTGTCTCAATGCGCAGGGTGCCACCCTCGAAGCGCCAGCGCGTGACCATCCAGTGGATGTAGCCGTAGACGGCGGAGAGCAGCGTGAACGCAATGAGATAGTCGGTCTCGACCGTTCGGTTTTCGGCCTTCGAGTGCACTGTCGACACGAGGAGCAACAGCACCAGGGCCGGTACGAGGCGGCCGACGCGGGCGATGGGTGTAAGCGGATGCAGCCGCAACCATTCTCCGTCCGGCGGTGCCGCACCCGGTGGAGTATCGGTCACATGCCCGCTGCCATCGACTCGCCCAGCTCGGTCAGTCTGTCCCGGAGGCGCGCCGCCTCGTCTCGTTCCAACCCCGGAATGCGGGCGTCACTGGCCGCCGCCGCAGTGTGCAGCTTGACCGTCGACAGCTGGAACAGCCGTTCGACCGGTCCGGCGGTGACCTCCACGAACTGCATCCTGCCGTAGGGCACCACGGACAGCCGCTGCACCATGACCCCCCGGGCGACGATCAGGTCCTCGTTGCGTTCCCGGTAGCGCCACGCCCGGAAGCGACGGCGGAGGAACCACGAAAGCGTCGTACCGAGCACCGCCACGACGGCCACGCTGATGAGCCCGGCCAGCGGGCCCTGCGTGGCCCAGAAGAGCAGTCCGAAGAGCACGGCCAGTAGCACCGAGATCGTTACGACCTCGGCCCGGCGCATGCGCCACAGGCCCGGGGAAGGACGGAGCCACGGCTGGTCGTCGCCCGTCGTCACGGGTAAGACGATAAAGGGAAGCGTCCGACCTATGGTGGCCAATGGTGACCCAATTGCGACCTTCTGCGACAAGAACGCTGGCCATGGCGCTGGAACCCGTGGCCGGCCAGGTGTATTTCTCACCCGAGTGCCACGCCGCCTACGCCGCGCTCGGCTTCTCACCCAGCCCGGGCTCGCTCCCGAACGGCGCGGCCTACTTCACGAGCCGAGGGTCGGTGATGGGTCAGGTGCCGGGCGAGGTGGTCGCCGCCGCCTTCGCTGTCTTCAATCCCGAGGCGGTGGTGCCAGGGGTCCGGTTCGGTTGGAGCAAGGTGGATGCGGCGACCATGTGTGCGGCGCGCACGCGCGGTGCGGTCGACCAACTGGTTCGCATCCTCGGTGCGGAGCCCGAGGGACTGGCGGACGCGACGGTGTTGTTGGCCTTGGCGGTGGAGCCACTGCGGCCCGAGGGGAAGCCACTCTTCGCGGGTCTGCAGAGCCTGGGCCTGCCCGGCCATCCGATGGGCGACATGTGGCGGCTGGCGGACATGCTGCGCGAATACCGGGGGGACGCCCACACGGCTGCGTGGACATCGGCCGGATTGCACGCGACGGAGGTGGGCCTGCTGACCGAGCTCTACTGGGGACTTCCCATGCGGAGCTACATCCGCACGCGCGCCTGGACTGACGAGCAGCTGAATGCGGCGGAGACGTCGCTCTCGGAGCGAGGCCTCGTGGCCGGCGGCGCGTTCACCGCTGAGGGACGCGCGCTCCGTGAGTCGGTCGAGGTCGTGACCGATGCGCAGTGCGCGGTCATCCTCGACGCGCTCGGCGACTCGGTCGAGGATCTGCTGGCCATCCTCAACCCGTGGGGCGATGCCATCCGCGCCGCTGCCGGCTATCCACCGCAGGGACCGCACGACCTAGCGCCCGCTCGCTGAAGTGCAGCCGAGCGATCGGCGTTTGGTGCCCTTGCCGGGCGCCATGCGACTCAGTACAGCGGGGACCACGCCGCGCTGCGCAGCAGCCGGCTCTCCCAGCGGTCGCGCACCTCGAGCGCATCGTGCAGCCAGGTGCCCGGGGCCGACGCCTCGGGTGGGAGGTCGTGTCCGAGCATCCACATGACCGCCTTGGTGTTGACCACCCGCTGCCACAGGATCACCTCGGTCGTCTGGTGGGTCCCGAGGACGGGCTGGAAGGCGGCCTCGAGTTCAATCATCCCGATGCCCTCCTCCTTCTGGCTGCTCAGCGTGTGGTCGTAGAGCGTGCCGGCCTTGGCCAGGTACGCCTGCAGGCCGCCCTTGAAGGGCCACGCCGTGTCCTCCATGAAGAGTGAGTTCTTGTGGGTCTCCCCGTTCACGGGCACGGTGTCGAAGTCGATCTCCTGCAGCGGCGACCACGGCACGGGACGGACGATCTTGCCCTCGTGGGCGTGCCGCATGGCATCCACTTCCGACGACCACTCGGCCAGGTCGCCGACGCGCACGCGCTCGGACAACTCCTCCCAGGCCACCGCGTCACGGCAGCCGGTGATGCTGACGATGGTGTAGGCCTGCCCGCTGCCGTGGGACAGGCGCAGGTACCAGAGCAGCCTGCTCCCTTCCGACTTGGCCAACGCCGGCAGGTAGTGGTCGCGGTAGGCGTCGTCGAAGGCGTCTTCCTTGGCGCCGGCGACCCGGTGGACCTCATGGAGCAGTAGCACGGTGGAACCCCCTGTGTGGACTCTCGAAGCGAGTGATCGGTACTGCGGTACTACGCACTAACGGGTGGTGGCGATTCCCCCGTCCACCGGAATGATCGTCCCGGTCAGGTAGGCCCCCGCCCGCGACGACAGATAGATGGCGGCCCCGGCCATGTCGTCCGGGCGGCCAATGCGCCGCAGCGGCGCGCTCGCCGCGATCTGTTCGCCGAAAACCTCCAGCGTGGCGGCCATCATCTTCGACTCGAAGGGGCCCGGCGCAATGGCGTTGACCGTAATAGTCGGGGCGAGCCGCTTGGCCAGGTGGCGCGTCAGCTGATGCACCGCCGCCTTCGACGCGGAATAGGAATACGTCTCGAGCGTCGGCACCCCTATGCCGTCGATCGACCCGATGTTGATGACGCGCGCCGGCGCATCCACCGTCCCCGCTTTTTCCAAAAGGGGCACCAGGAACTTGGTCAGGTGGAACACGCCTTTGACGTTGAGGGCGAGCACGCGCTCGAAGGCCGCCTCGTCGAAGTCGGCCAGCGGTGCGCCCCAGGTGGCGCCGGCGTTGTTGACGAGAATGTCGAGGGCCTCCTCGCGCGACGCCAGCTCGTCGGCCAGGCGCCGGCATTCGGCCTCCGTGGAGAGGTCGGCCGGGATCCCGATGCAGGTCCCCTTCTGGGAGAGCTCGGTCGCCACCTCCGCTACCACGTCGGCCTTGCGCGACGAGATGTAGACCTTCACACCAGCGTCCACGAAACCTTCGGCGATCATCTTCCCGATGCCACGGGTGCCGCCCGTGACCAGCGCCGTCTTCCCCGCAATGTCGAAGAGGTCCGAGGCGGTCATCGGCCCATTGTGCCCGCCCGGGTCACGGCACGGCCAATGCGAGGGCGCTGCGCACCAGCACGCTGGCCCCGACCCGCAGCGACTCGTCCTCGACGAGGAAGGTCGGGCTGTGGTGCATCCCGCTCGAACCGTCCGCCGCGCCGCCGCCCACGAAGAAGTAGCAGCCCGGCAGGTGGCGCAGGAACTCGCTGACGTCATCGCTCGGCGACACCGGAGGCATGCGGAAGACCTGGTCCGGGCCGAGCACGACCGCCGCCTCCGCCTCCACCACAGCGGTCGCCTCGGCGTCGTTGACCACGGCGCGGGTGTGCTCGGGCACTTCGAGCTCCACGTGGACGCCCTGGTCGTCGCCAACCTGGTCGCACAGGTCCTGCAGGCGGACGAGCGCCTCCTCGTGCTGCGCCTCGGTGAACGTTCGCAGCGTGCCGGTGACCCGGGCCGAGGTCGGCACCACGTTGACCGCGGTGCCGGCGTGGATGGTGCCGGCGCTGCAGACGCAGTCGGTCTCTTCGTAGCGCAGCCCCGAGGCCACGTCGCCCAGTCGGCTGACCAGCTCGGCCGTGGCCCGTATGACGTCGCCCTGGGCCGAGGGCATGGCGCCGTGCCCGCCCGGGCCGGTCAAGGTGATGTGCAACGAGTTGGCTTCCGACATGGCGATGCCGGCGCGCAGGGCGACGAAGCCCGAGGGCAGTTGGGAGGTGACGTGGAACCCGACGAGACGCGCGCCCTCCATGGCGGTCAGCGCGCCGCCCTCAAGCATCGCCTTGGCCCCGCAGAGCGCCTCCTCCGCCGGCTGGAAGAGGAAGATGTAGGTGCCGGGCAGATCGTCGCGGCGTGCCGCCAGCAACGAGGCAGCGCCGAGCATGGAGCCCACGTGCACGTCGTGGCCGCAGGCGTGCATGACGCCCTCGACCTCGGAGTGGACGGGCCGCGCCTCGTCCTCCTGCACCGGCAGGCCGTCGATGTCGCTCCGCAGGACGACGCGGCGCCCAGGCCGGCCGCCCTCCATCGTGAAGATGCCGCCGGTCTCCGTCGTGCGCAGGGTCTCGGGGATCCCGAGCGAGGCCATGTGGTCGCGTATGACGGCCGTGGTCTCGTGCTCGGCGAAGGACAGTTCGGGGCGGCGGTGCAAAGTGTGACGGAGGTCGACCATGTCGTCGAACACCGCGTCGGCCGGCGCTGGACCGAACAGGTCCGTCACGTCAGCGGCTCAGCAGGTCGCGGGCGATGTGGGTGACCTGAATCTCGTCTGTGCCGGCGTAGATCTGGAAGACCTTGGCGTCGCGGGCCAGCTGCTCGACCCGGAACTCGGACATGTAGCCGTTGCCACCGAAGAGCTGCACCGCCTCCATGGCCACCTCGGAGGCGGCCTGGGCCGAGTACAGCTTCATGGCCGAGGCCTCGGCCAGGGTCAGGCTCTTGCCGGCCGAACTCAGCTCAATGTGACGGAACACCAGGTTCTCCACGTTGAGGCGGGCCACCTCCATGCGGGCCAGCTTCAGCTGAATGAGCTGGAACTCGCCAATGGGACGCTCCCAGAGGAGGCGGTCCTTGGCGTACTGCACCGACAGCTTGAGGCACTCTTCGATGAGGCCGAGCGACATGGCGGCCACGCCGGCCCGCTCGGTGGTGAAGTTCCCCTTGGCGCTCTCACGCCCCTCATTCCCGCCGGTGCCCTCAGTCTCGCCGAGCAGCCGGTCCTTGCCGACGCGCACGTCGGTGAGGAAGAGCTCGCCGGTCGGCGACGAGTGCAGTCCCATTTTGCGGAAGGGCTTGGACTGCTCGAGCCCGGGCATGCCGCGGTCGAGGATGAAGGTCAGCACGGGGCGCTGGCGCAACGGCGTGTCGCTGCCGTCGTCCAGCTTGGCGTAGAAGACGATGGTGTCGGCGTAGGGACCGTTCGTGATGAACGTCTTGTTCCCGTTGAGCACGTACTCGTCGCCGTCGCGCAGGGCCGACGACTTCATGCCGCCGAGGGCGTCGGAGCCCGAGTCGGGCTCGGTGATGGCCCAGGCGCCGATTTTGTCGAGCGTCAGCAGGTCAAGGCCCCAGCGCTCCATCTGGGCCGGGGTGCCGCCCTTCATGATGGTGCCGCCGGCCAGGCCGGTGCTGACCCCGAGCGCCGTCACGATGCCGGGGCAGTAGTGGCACAGCTCAATGATGGGGATGAGCGTCATGGCGGCGTTGCCACCGCCCTCGGAGCGCTCGGGCGCCGGTGCGCCCGACGTCTTGCGCTCCAGTGCCCGCTTGAAGGAGTCCCGGGCCAGGGCGTCGAGCCCGAAGGTGCGGTAGAGCTTGCGGATCACC
This sequence comes from Acidimicrobiales bacterium, assembly GCA_036509775.1. GTDB lineage: Bacteria > Actinomycetota > Acidimicrobiia > Acidimicrobiales > RAAP-2 > Bog-473. The sequence continues at coordinate 905 of DATCEZ010000324.1, read as the reverse complement.
TCGTAGGGCGGTGTGTCGCCGTGCTCGAGCTCCTCGACGTTCGGTTTGACCTCTTCGTCGACGAACCGCCGCACTGCATCGCGGATCGCCAGCTGCTCTTCCGACCACTCGAACATGTGGTGCCTCCCTACGGCCTCGAGGACCCCCGCCGGCGCCGACCCTACCGGTCAGCTCTAGGCGTCGGCGATCTTCCGCAGCGTGTTGCTGTCGGTGTGGATCACCTCTTCGGGGAGCCGGGCGTGCTTAATCACGGTCGTCTCGGTGTAGGTGAACTCGTCCTCCACACTGGTGTCGATCGTCACCTCGTAGCGGATGGCCTGGGCGTTCTTGTCCAGCCAGTTGTTGGAGAGGATCCCGTAGGTCTGGCTCCCGACGCTGGCGTGCAGGGTGAACTTGGTATCGTCGGCCCCGACCACTGCGCCGGCCACAATCGCGGATCCCCGCGGGATCAGGAAGCAGCGGACCACCTCGCTGTCACGGGCGTCCCACATCCAGTAGCCGACCTCGGTGTGGAACGGGCTGTCCTCTTCACCGCGCCAGGCCGCCATGCGGTAGTCCAGGCCGTAGAGCACCTGGCTGCCGTTCTCCACCGGGCCGAAGGGCTTGAAGTCGATGTGCTCGCGGTAGGGGGTCAGGCCGATCTCCCCGTTCTGATTGGCGTAGGCGACGTCCTCGCCCTTCTCGCCCTCCCAGATCCCCGCCAGACGGGCCAACGGGCCCCATTCAGGTCCTGCGCTCAACGGTCCGTCCTCCTCGTCACTCAGGTGGTGCTCCAACTGCTGGCCACCTTAGAAGGTTGGGCGTACGGCAGAAAGCCGGTGATCTCGCCGCGCCCGGGGTCGGGGCGATCAGTTCGGCGGGAAGCTCAGGTCGGGGCCCCCAGCGGTCGGGTCGTCGCCTGGAAC